>CAZUKC010000055.1:0-9260 GCA_964620375.1 uncultured Ramlibacter sp.
GCACGTCCATCTTGCGCACCATGTAGTCGGACGCGTAGAGCACCACCGCGAACTTGGCGAGCTCGGAGGGCTGGAAACTCATGAAGCCCAGCGAGATCCAGCGGCGTGCGCCGTTGACCATGGAGCCGATGCCCGGAATCAGCACCACCACCAGCAGAATCAGGGCTGCGACAAACAGCCAGGGGGCAAAGCGCTCCCAGGTGTCCACCGGCACCTGGAACACCAGGATGGCAGCGGTCAGGCCCACCACCAGCGCGAACACATGACGCAGCAGGTAGTGGTGGTGGGTCAGGCGCGACATGCGCGGGTTGTCCGGCATAGCGATCGAGGCCGAATACACCATCACCAGACCAAAGGCGAGCAGGCCCAGCACCACCCACAGCAGCGTGAAATCGAACTGTTCGACCCGCGAGTCGGACGCGCCCGGGCGGTAGCCGCTGGTGCGCACCGGCACGTCACCGGCGGGGCGCCCGGTGATCCACTGCAGCAGGCTGGCGGGCGAGAAGTTCACGCCTGACCCTCCAGGGCCGTGCCGGCCTCTTCGGCCAGGCCGCGCACCGCGTCCACGAAGACGCGGGCACGGTGCTCGTAGTCCTTGAACATGTCGAAGCTGGCGCAGGCCGGGGACATCAGCACCGCATCGCCAGGATGGGCCCGCGCTGCGGCCAGGCGTACCGCCTGCTCCAGGGAGTCGGCGTCCAACAGGGTCACGCCCTGGGGCTCAAGAACGGCGCGGATCTGCGGCGCGTCGCGGCCGATCAGAACCGCGGCGCGGGCGTGGCGGGCCACGGGCTCGGCCAGGGGGCTGAAGTCCTGCCCCTTGCCGTCACCGCCCAGGATCACCACCACCTTGCGATCCGCGCCCAGGCCTTGCAGGGCCGCCACGGTGGCGCCCACGTTGGTGCCTTTGCTGTCGTCGAAGAACTCGATTTCGTTCACGAAGCCCACCGGCTCCACGCGATGCGGCTCGCCGCGGTATTCGCGCAGGCCGTACAGCATGGGCCCCAGCGGGCAGCCGGCCGAGACGGCCAGGGCCAGCGCGGACAAGGCGTTGACCGCGTTGTGGCGGCCACGGATACGCAGGGCGTCGGCGGGCATCAGGCGCTGGAAGTGCAGCTCCTGCACTTCGTCACGGCGGCGCTTGAGGGTTTCGTCGGCTTCGAGGGCGCGCACCAGCCAGGTCATGCCACCCACCACCTCGATGCCAAAGTCGCCGGGGCGCTGAGGCATATCGCTGCCGAAGGTGAGGTGAGCGCGCTGCTCGATCTTGCCGCCCTTCAGGCGCACCGGCGCGGGCAGCATGGCCATCACGCGCGCGTCCTCGCGATTGAGGACCATCAACCCTCGGCTGCCGAAGATACGCGCCTTGGCCGCGGCGTAGGCGTCCATGGTGCCGTGCCAGTCCAGGTGGTCCTGGGACAGGTTCAGGACCGTCGCGGCAGTGGGCTCGAAACCGTCCACGCCGTCCAGTTGGAAGCTGGAGAGCTCCAGCACCCAGACCTGGGGCAGGTCGTCGGCCTCTAGGCGTGCGGCCAGCGTATCCAGCATCGAGGGGCCGATGTTGCCGGCCACGGCCACGGTGCGGCCGCTGCGCTCCACCAGCAGGCCGGTGAGCGCGGTCACGGTGGTCTTGCCGTTGGTGCCGGTGACGGCCAGGATCGCCGGGCGGTAGCCGGCAGGCGCGGGATCGGGCGCCACCACGGGAGCAGACAGCTCGTCGTCGGCCGCTGCGGGCTCCGCAGCGACCTCGTCCTGTGGGCTTTCGTTCGAGCTTTCCTCTGAGGAATCCTGTGCGGCCCCAGCAGCGGCTTGGGCCGCGGCGGCTTGTTCGGCCGCTGCCCGCTCGGCCTGCTCGGCACGCTGGGCAGCCTCGGTCTGCGCGCGGATCACGTCCAGCGCTTCGACGAACAGTTCCAGCTCACCGCCCACGCGCAGGCCGCGGGCCCGCGCAGCGTCCAGCACGGCGTCCACCTGCGCGGGCGCCAGGCCCGGGCTGCGAAATACCGCCTGTGCGCCCTCGAGCAGCGATTCGCGGAAGGGGCCACTCACGAAGCGCGCCTGCGGCAGCTGCTCGCGCAGCGCGGCCAGATGCGGCGGGGCGTCGCGCGTGTCGGCGACGGTGACGCGGGCGCCGCAGCGCGCGCACCAGCGGGCCATCGCCAGGCCGGAGATGCCCAGGCCGAGGACGACAACATGCTGGTCTTGGAGATGCTTCATGGCTTATCGCAGCTTCAGGGAGGACAGGCCGACCAGGCACAGGAGCATGGTGATGATCCAGAAGCGCACCACGACCTGGGTCTCCTTCCAGCCGGTTTTCTCGAAGTGGTGGTGCAGGGGCGCCATCCTCAGGATGCGGCGGCCCTCGCCATAGCGCTTCTTCGTGTACTTGAAATAAGCCACCTGGGCCATCACCGACAGCGCCTCCACCACGAAGATGCCGCCCATGATGGCCAGCACGATCTCCTGGCGCACGATCACGGCGATGGTGCCCAGCGCACCGCCCAGGGCCAGCGCGCCGACGTCACCCATGAACACCTGCGCCGGGTAGGCGTTGAACCAGAGGAAGGCCAGGCCTGCGCCTGCCATCGCGGCGCAGAAGATCAGGAGTTCGCCCGAGCCTGGGATGTGCGGGAACAGCAGGTACTTGGAGTACACCGCGCTGCCCGTGACGTAGGCGAACACGCCCAGCGCCGAGCCCACCATCACCACCGGCATGATGGCCAGGCCGTCCAGGCCGTCGGTGAGGTTGACGGCGTTGCTCGCGCCGACGATGACCAGGGAGGTCATGATCACGAAGCCGAACACGCCCAGCGGATAGGACACCTCCTTGAAGAACGGCACCATCAGACCCGCCTTGGGCGGCAGATCCACATCAAAGCCCGAGGTGACCCAGGTGTAGAACAGCTGCACCACCTTCAGGTTGGAGCTCTCGGAGATGCTGAACACCAGGTACAGCGCCGCGATCAATCCGATCACCGACTGCCACAGGTACTTCTCGCGCGAGGGCATGCCCTCCGGGTCCTTGTTCACCACCTTGCGCCAGTCGTCGGCCCACCCGATCGCCCCGAAGCCCAGGGTGACGAGCAGCGTGGACACCGCAATCGACAGCAGCACCAGCACGCCGCCCATGGTGGGCGTGCCGCTCTTGGTCAGGTGGGTCTCCATGCCGTAGCCGCGCACCGGCTGGCCGATCTTGAGCTCGGTAAGGCGGCGGATCACCCAGGGGCCGGCGATGAGTCCGATCAGAAGCGCCGTCATCGCGGCCATCACCGCGCGGAAGGTGAGGTACTGGAAGACGCGCAGGAAGCCAAACTCTGGCGATAACGATTGCAGCCAGATGGCCAAACTCAGAAGCATCAGGCGCCCCCCGTGTTGTTGTTCGAAGCGTGGGCCGTGATGGCGTCGACCACCCGTTCCATCTTCATGAAGCGTGAGCCCTTGACCAGCACGCTGGCGGACGCCGGCAGGCGCTGCAGGACGGCCTGACACAGGGTGTCGATGTCGGGGACATGCAGACCGCCCATGGCCTTGGACTGATCGCCCAGCGTGAGCAGCTGCGCGATCCCACGCGCACGGGCGTAGTCGCCGACCTCGGCATGAAACTGAGGCCCCTGGTCGCCGACCTCGCCCATGTCGCCCAACACGAGCAGTTGTGGCCCCGGCAGTTCGGCCAGCACGTCGATTGCAGCGCGCACCGAGTCGGGGTTGGCGTTGTAGGTGTCGTCGATCACCGTGAGGGTGCGCGCGCCCAACGTCACGGCCAAGGCGCGCGAGCGGCCCTTGACCGGCTCGAAGGCGGACAGCCCCTGGGCGATGGATGCCAGCGGTGTGCCCACCGCCAGGGCACAGGCTGCGGCCGCCAGGGCGTTGACCACGTTATGGCGGCCGGCCACTTGCAGGCTGAAGGTGAGCGCGCCGGCTGGCGTGTGTGCACCCACCTGCCAGCGACCCTGCTGCCATTGCGCGGTGTCCAGCGCCACGTCTGCACCGGCGCTGCCGAAGGTCATCACGCGATGCGTGCCAGCCAGACCGCGCCACAGCGCGGTGTAGGGGTCGCCATGCGGGAAGACGGCCGTACCGCCTTGCGCCAGGTGGCCGAACACCGAGCCGTTCTCACGGGCTACCGCCTCGACGGTGGCCATGAACTCCTGGTGCTCGCGCTGGGCGTTGTTCACGAGAGCCACCGTTGGCGCGGCGATGCGGGCCAGGTAGTCGATCTCGCCCGGGTGGTTCATGCCGAGTTCGAGCACACCCACGCGATGCTGCGGTGTCAGGCGCAGCAGGGTGAGTGGCAGGCCGATATCGTTGTTGAAGTTGCCCTGGGTGGCCAGCGCCGCGTCGCCCTGCCAGGCGCGCAGGATGCTGGCGACCATCTGGGTGACGGTGGTCTTGCCGTTGCTGCCGGTGACGGCGATCAGCGGGATCGCATGGCGCTGGCGCCAGCCCTGCGCGAGTTGCCCCAGCGCCAGACGGGTGTCGTCCACTTCCAGGCCGCTGGCGCCGGCCGGTATGCGGCCCCGGTGCGCGAGGACAGCGGCCGCGCCGCGCGCGAGGGCGTCGGCAATCAGGTCGTTGCCGTCAAAGCGCTCTCCGCGCAGGGCCACGAACAGGTCGCCGGTCTGCAGGGTGCGGGTGTCGGTGTGGACCCGGGTGACCGCGGTGGCGCCGTTGCCGATGCAACGTGCGCGTGCAATCCAGGCCGCCGCCTGGTCCAGCGTGAACAGGGCGGTCATGGCCTCGTGCACCGAAAAGCGCTGTACGGCATTCATGCGGCGCCTCTCTTGTCGAGTGCTGCCCGAGCGTGCACACGGTCGTCGAACGGCGTGCGCACGCCCCCCACCTCCTGATGGTCTTCATGCCCCTTGCCTGCCAGCAGGATCACGTCGGCGGGCGCGGCGGCCCGCACGGCGGCTTCGATCGCGCGGGCGCGGTCCGGCTCCACCTGGGCCGCGTCGCGATGCGACAGCCCGCCCAGGATCTCGTCGATGATGGCCTGCGGCGGCTCGCTGCGCGGGTTGTCGCTGGTGATGACGATCTGGTCGGCCGCGCGCTCGGCGATGGCGGCCATCAGCGGACGCTTGGTCGCATCGCGGTCGCCCCCGCAACCGAACACGCACCACAGTCGCCCCCCGCGCTGCTGCGCCATCGGCTTCAGTGCGGCCAGGGCCTGCTCCAGCGCATCCGGCGTGTGCGCGTAATCCACGGCCACCAGCGGGTGACCCGCGCGGTGCAGTCGCTCCATGCGTCCCGGCACAGGCGGTAGCTGCCGGCAGGCGCGCACGGCCGGCGCCAGCGGTACGCCGACCGCGCGCATTGCGCCGATCACGCCCAGCAGGTTGGACACGTTGTACTGGCCGATCAGACCGGTCTGCAGCGTCTCGCGCTGCGGGCCCTCGGCCACGGTGAAGCGCAGGCCGGATTCGCCGTAGGCGATGTCCAGCGCGCGCAGGCGCGCGTCCTCGCGATGGCAGGACAGGGTCCACAGGTCCAAGCCCCGGCCTGCCAGCGACTGCGCCAGGCCCTGGCCCTTCTCATCGTCCAGGTTGAGGACCGCGGCACGCAGGCCGGGCCAGTCGAACAGGGCCGCCTTGGCCGCCCAGTAGGCGTCCATGGTGCCGTGGTAGTCCAGGTGGTCGCGGCTGAAGTTGGTGAAAACAGCCACTGCGATACGGGTGCCATCCAAGCGCCGCTCGACGATGCCGATGGACGAGGCCTCGATCGCGCACGCCGACAGCCCTTCGTCGACGAAGCGGCGCAGGTGGGCCTGCAGCAGCACTGGATCGGGTGTGGTCAGACCGGTGTACGTCACCTGCGGCGGACGCCCGACGCCCAGGGTGCCGACCACGCCGCATCCCGCCTCGCGCGCTTCGGACAAGGCCTGGGCCAGCCACCAGGCGGTGGAGGTCTTGCCGTTCGTGCCGGTGACGGCGATCACCTCCAGGCGCTCGGACGGCTGCGCGTAATACGCTGCGGCGATAGGACCGGTCGCGGCCTTCAGGCCCGCGTAACGCGCGACGGAAAACTCGCGACCGGCACCGAAGTCGAAGGCCTCAGCGCCCTCGGCCTCGACCAGGCAGGCCGTCGCGCCCTGGGCCAGGGCGCCGCCCACATGGCGGCGGCCGTCGGTCGCAGCGCCGGGCCAGGCGATGAAGCCATCGCCCGCGCCCACCTTGCGGCTGTCGCAGTGCAGCTGGCCGCGCACGCGGCTCGCCAGCCAGCGGGCGGCTTCGTGGGGCGTGTGCAGGGTCTGCATCAGAACGACTCCTCCACGGCCACCACCACCTGCGGCTTGACGGTCATGTCGGGCTGCAGACCCATGATGCGCAAGGTCTGTTGGACCGTGGCACTGAACACGGGCGCGGCAACCTCGCCCCCGTAGTAGCTGCCACCACGCGGCTCGTCGATCATCACCGCGACGACGATGCGAGGCCGCTCGACGGGTGCCAGGCCGACGAAGAAGCCGCGGTACTTGCCCTCGACGTAGCCCTTACCCTCGGTCTTGCGCGCGGTACCGGTCTTGCCGCCCACCGAGTAGCCCACGGTCTGCGCCTTGGGCGCGGTACCGCCAGGACTGGTGGCCAGATGCAGCATGTGGCGCACCTGCTCCGCGTGGGTCTTGTCGAAGACGCGCACACCCACCGCGGGACGATCGGCCTTGAGCAGGGTGGCCGGCACCAGCTCGCCGTCGCGGGCGAACACGCTGTAAGCGCGCGCCAGCTGGAACAGGCTGCCGGACAGGCCGTAGCCATAGCTCATGGTGGCCTGGCCAATCGGGCGCCAGCTCTTGTAGGCCGGCAGACGGCCGCTGACCACGCCCGGAAACGGCAGCTGCGGGCGCTGGCCGAAGCCGACGCTGGAGTACATCTCCCACATCTGGCGCGGCTCGAGCTGCATCGCCATCTTGACGGTGCCCACGTTGCTGGATTTCTGGATCACCTCGTTGACGGTCAGGACCCCATGCGGTTTGGAGTCGTTGATCGGCATACCCGAAACGTAGATGCGCCCGGGTGCGGTCTGAATCTGCGTGTCGGGACCCACCAGCCCCTGCTCCAGGGCCAGTGCGGCGATGAAGGGCTTGACGGTGGAGCCGGGCTCGAACATGTCGACCAGGGCGCGATTGCGCATCTGCTCGGTCGAGACGTTCACCCGCTTGGACGGCGAGTAACTGGGGTAGTTGGCCAGGGCCAGCACCTCGCCGGTGCGCACGTCCAGCACCACGATGCTGCCCGCCTTGGCCTTGTGCTCGATCACCGCGTCACGCAGCTTCTGGTAGGCGAAGAACTGCACCTTGCTGTCGATGGACAGCTGCAGGTCCTGACCGTCCATCGGCGGCACCTGTTCGCGCACGTCCTCGACGATATTGCCCAGGCGGTCCTTGATCACGCGGCGCGAACCCGAGCGGCCCGCCAGGTCCTTGTCGAAGGTCTTCTCGATGCCCTCCA
Source organism: uncultured Ramlibacter sp. (assembly GCA_964620375.1). Lineage (GTDB taxonomy): Bacteria > Pseudomonadota > Gammaproteobacteria > Burkholderiales > Burkholderiaceae_C > Ramlibacter. Next base: position 7,443 of record CAZUKC010000055.1, read on the forward strand.
GGCCCTGACCGTGACCCTGGTCGTCGATGCCGGTGAAGCCCACCACGTGCGCCGCAGCCTCGCCCTCGGGGTACTGACGCTTGTATTCCTTGCGCAGCAGCACGCCCTTGATGCCCAGCGCCATCACCTTCTCGGCGACAGCGTCGTCGATCTGCCGCCGCAGCCAGATCGGCTTGCTGCCATCGCCCTGGAACTGCAGCCGCTTCTCGAGCTCGGGCAGCGGCATCTCCAGCAAGGCGGCCAGCTTCGTGAGACTGGCCTTGTCCCGCTCGATGCTGTCGGGGATGGCCATGATGCTCGGGGCGGGCACGCTGGTGGCGAGCAACATGCCGTTGCGATCGAGGATGCGCCCGCGGGTAGCGGGCAGCTCGATGGTGCGCGCGAAGCGGACCTCGCCCTGACGCTGGAAGAAGGCGTTGCCGAACACCTGTACCCAGGCCGCACGGCCCGCCAGGCCGATGAAGGCCAGGGCGATGACGGCCACGACCAGCTTGCTGCGCCAGACGGGGGTCTTGCTGGCCAGCAGAGGGCTGGAGGCGTACAGGACGCTGCGGGTCATCGGCTGGCCGCCTCCTGAGGTGCAGCGGCCGCGGCGGGCGGGGTCGTTGCGGTGGGGGCGGCCATCGCCGGCGCGCCGCCCAAGGTGACGTACTGCGTGATGCCCGGCGTGGGCGCGCGCATCTGCAGCTGGTTCTTGGTGATCTGCTCGACCCGCAGCGGTGTGGACTGGCCGCGGCGCTCGGCGAGCAGGCGCTCCATCTCAGACTCGTGGGCGCGTGCCTCGGCCTGGGCCTTCTCGATCTCGGCGTACAGGCGGCGCGAGTCGTACTGCACCCGTACCAGGTACAGGGCGCTGGCGATCACCGCCAGGGTGAGGAGGATGTTGAGGCGGATCAATTCAGCCTCCGCCGAGCCGCCTCAAGGACGCTGAGCGCCCCCTCGGGGGGCAGTGCAGTACGCGAGGTGACACGCGTGGGGGTGGACATGTCAGTGCACCGTCCTGCGCGCCACGCGCATGATCGCGCTGCGCGCGCGCGGGTTGCCGGCGATTTCCTCGGCCGAGGGCTTGACGCGCTCCAGAGCCTCGAGCTTCAGGGGGGCGCCCACCGCGAAGGGCGCGCGGCGGTCCACCACCTCGCGCGCATGCTTCGCGATGAACTGCTTGACGATGCGGTCTTCCAGCGAATGAAAGCTGATCACGACCAGGCGTCCCTGAGGTTCGAGGATGTCCAAGCTGCCCTCTAGCGCCTGCTCGAGCTCTTCAAGCTCGGCGTTGACGAAAATCCGAAGAGCCTGAAATGTGCGCGTTGCAGGGTTCTGGCCCGGCTCGCGGGTTTTGACCGTGCCAGCCACGAGTTCGGCCAACTCGGCGGTGCTTGCAAGAGGGCCCCGTTCCTGTCGGCGAGCAGCAATCGCCTTTGCAATCGGAACAGCAAACCGTTCTTCGCCATAGTCACGAATCACCTGCGCGATCTGGCCGACTTCGGCCGTTGCCAGCCACTGGGCCGCGCTCTGACCGCGCGTGGTGTCCATGCGCATGTCCAGGGGCCCGTCGTGGCGAAAAGAAAAACCCCGCTCGGGGTTGTCGATCTGGGGAGAGCTGACGCCGAGATCCATCAGCACGCCGCTGACGCTGCGGGCCTCGAGCTCGCCGATGTGGCGAAAGCCCTGGTGACGAACGGTCAGGCGCACGTCCTGCAGACGGCCCGCCTCGGCGATGGCTTCGGGGTCCTTGTCGAAAACCACCAGACGCCCCTGGGGCGAGAGCTGCGAGAGGATCAGACGCGAGTGGCCGCCGCGCCCGAAGGTCGCGTCCAC
>CAZUKC010000056.1:0-9203 GCA_964620375.1 uncultured Ramlibacter sp.
GTTGCGTCCCCGCAGGAAGAACGGCACGTCGGCACCCAGGCGCAGGCCGATGGCCTCCAGGGCAGGACGGTCCAGTCCCAGGCCCCACAGGCGGTTCAGGGCCAGCAGGCAGGAGGCGGCGTCCGAGGAGCCCCCACCGAGGCCGGCCTGGGACGGCAGGCGCTTGGCCAGGGTGATGTGCGCGCCGTGGACGGTGCCGGTGGCCTGTTGCAGTGCCCGGGCCGCGCGCAGGCACAGGTCGTCCTCGGGCAGGGTGGCGCCGTGGTCTTCCCGGCTGAGGCGGCCGCCGGGACGTCGCTCGAAGTGCAGCGTGTCCTGCCAGTCCACCAGCATGAAGACCGACTGCAGCAGGTGGTAGCCGTCGGCTCGCCGGCCGGTCACGTGCAGGAACAGATTGAGCTTGGCCGGCGCCGGGACGTCGTACAGGCCGTTCATCGTGACCCCCCACGTCCGCCCACTGCGTGTGGCGTCCCGGCGGCGCTCACGGCCCCTCCAGCACGATGCGCAGGTCGGCGGCCGGAGCCTCGAGGCGGCTGGCTCGCAGTCGCCCGGCGGCGTGTTGCGACAGGTCGGCCCGCCACCCGGATGCCGGGGTGGGCACGCCGGCCAGCCAGTCGAAGAGGGCCGCCACCGGTACTGCGGTACCCAGGGCCTGGGCCAGCAGGTCGTCCAGGGATACGGCCTCCCGCGCGGGCTGGCCCGGCACGCGCAGGCTGGCACGCCCCGGTGCCCATTCCAGGAGCGCCGCGCTGCCGCCCAGCGGGGTGTAGAGCGACAGTTCGCCGGCGGCCGGCGAGCCGCGCAAATCGAAGCCGGCACTGAAACTGCCCTCGGGGCGGCCCTGGACCTGCAGGGCCAGGCGACCACTCCAGCGCGGGCCCGAGGCGGCGGGGGAGGGCGGCGTCATGGCGCAGCCGGCCAGGGTCAGCGCCAGGGCGCAAGCTCCCCCGGCGGCGGCGCGTAGACAGGCCCTGCGCGTCACGGCCTCGCGCGCAGGCGCTTGAGGGTCTCCTGCAGGGTCTCGTTCTCGCGATTGAGCAGCAGACCCTCGCGCCAGATCGCCCGCGCCCGGTCACGCTGGCCCATGGCCCAGAGCACCTCGCCCAGGTGGGCGGCGATCTCGGCGTCGGGCCGGCCTCGGTAGGCCTGCTCCAGCAGCCGCAGGGCCTCGGGCAGGTTCCCCATGCGGAACTCGACCCAGCCCAGGCTGTCGGTGATGAAGGGGTCGCCCGGGGCGCTCTCCAGGGCCTTGAGGATCAGGGCCCGGGCCTCGGGCAGGTTCACGTTGCGCTCGGCCATCGAGTAGCCCAGGGCGTTGTAGGCGTGGTGGAAATCGGGCCGCAGGGCGATGGCCTGACGCAGCAGGCGATCGAGGTCGGCATAGCGCCCGAGCTTGTCGGCGACGATGGCCTGCTCGTACATCAGCTCGGCGTCGGGTGGCTGGCGCCGCGCCGCCTCTTCGAGCAGATCGAAGGCGGCCTGGTACTGCTTGTGATCCCGCAGCAACTGCGTCTCGGCCAGAAGCTTGGATCGGGCCTCGGCAGGACTGCGCTCGGGCAGAGCGCGAATCAGCCGGCGCGCTTCGTCTATCCGGCCCTGGCGGGCCAGGATGGAAGCCCGCCGGTTCTGGGTGGCCACGAGGTCCTGCGGGTTGGTGATGCGGTCCAGCCAGGCGTTGGCCTGGGTCAGGTCGCCGCGCTTTTCGGCGATCTGGGCCAGCGCGAGGTAGGCCTGGGCCAGCCCGCGACTGCGCTCGGCGGCGTCGCCGCTGGCGGGTACCAGCGCCAGGTAGCGTCGCAGCGAGGTCTCGCCGCCGTCCAACTGGCCTTCCTGCACCTGCAGTACGCCCTGGACCAACCAGGCTTCGGCCAGATCGGGCTTGGCCTGCGTGACGGCCGTGAGCTGTGCGCGCGCGTCGGTCTGGCGCTGGGCGTCCAGCAGGGTCCGCGCGTAGGCCATGCGCACCTCGGGCAGGGGCCGACCTTCCAGGTAGCGGCGCACCAGGTTCTCGGCCTGGGGCTGGTTGGCGGCCATCAGGTCCAGGGCCAGCAGCGCCGGGCCCTCGGTGGTGGGCTCGGCAGCCTGCGCGCGGGTGGCGGCCTCTAGAGCGCCGGTGCCGTCGCCTGCGGCCAGGCGCACGCGCCCCAGCGCCGTCCAGGCCGGTGCGGCGGTGTCGGGACGCGCGAGGGACTCGGCCAGTCCCTGTTCGACCACGCTAGCGGCCAGGCGCTTGTCGGTGGCGCGGGCGTACAGACGGGGCACCAGCGCGATCGAGGCGTTGCGTTCGGGCACGGGCGTGGTGGCGATGAGGGTCCGCAGGGGCTCGGCGGATTCGGCCACGCGGTTCAGGGCCAGCAGCAGCTGCAGCACGTAGCGGATGGCGTCGCGAGAGCCAGGTTGGGCCTGGCGCCAGGCGCGCGCCGCCTGCAGCGCCGACTCGCCCGAGCGGCCCTCCAGCGCGATCTGGACCGCGCGCTGGTACAGGTCGGGGTCGTTGGTCTTGCGAGCCGCATCGAGCATCAGCGAGAAGCCTGCGCCCAGGTCCTGTCCCTGGGCGGCGAGTTCGCCCACGAGCAGTTGGTAGAACAGTTCTGCGCTCAGGGCCGAGGGCCGCGGCGGCGTGGCGCTGGCAGGGGCCGACGCCGCGGGGCGGGCTGGCGCCGGGGCTTGCGCGTGCGCCTTCAGGACAGCCGCCAGCAGCAACGGCACGAGGACAGCGACGCGAGGGAACAGCTTCATGCGGGCCATCATAATCGCCGGGTTGCGCCCATGCCCGAACTGCCAGAAGTCGAAGTCACGCGTCTGAGCTTTGCCGACCGCATCGCGGGCGCTCGCATCCTGTCGGCGCGTACCGGCAAGCCCCTGCGCTGGGCGCTGGGCTGCGACACCGCCCGCCTGACCGGGCGCATCGTGCGCGGGGTAAGGCGCCGGGGCAAGTACCTGCTGGTCGACCTCGATGAGGGCCTGCTCCTGCTGCATCTGGGGATGTCGGGCAGCCTGTCCTTCGCCGACACGCAGCCCCCGCCGGGTCCGCACGACCATTTCGATCTCGCCACCACCCGCGGCATGCTGCGCCTGAATGACCCGCGCCGCTTCGGCGCGGTGGTGTACGCCCGCAGCGAGGCAGCCCCCGAGGCGTTGAAGCTGCTGGGGCGCCTGGGCGTGGAGCCCCTGGGGGAGGACTTCGACGCATCTGCGTTCCACGCCGCGCTGCAGGGTCGGCATGCGCCGATCAAGCAGGTGCTGCTGGCGGGTGACATCGTGGTGGGCGTGGGCAACATCTATGCGTCGGAGGCCCTCTTCCTGGCGGGCATCCGGCCCACCACCCGGGCCTCGCGCATCAGCCTGACGCGCGCCGCGCGCCTGCATGCAGCGGTGCGTGACGTGCTGGCCCGCGCCGTGCAAAAAGGCGGCAGCACGCTGCGCGATTTCTCCAACGCCCAGGGCGAGTCCGGCTACTTCCAGCTGGAGGCCCAGGTCTACGACCGCGCGGGCCTGGCGTGTCGCGTGTGCGAGGCACCGGTGCGCCGCATCGTGCAAGGCCAGCGCGCGACCTACTACTGCCCGCGGTGCCAGCGGTGAACGCGCCCGCCGCCCCCTCCGTCACGCCGGCGTCCGCGCTGCAGGGCCTGTCCTCTCGCGTCGTGCAGTGGCAGCAGGCCCATGGCCGCAGCGGCCTGCCCTGGCAGGCCACGCAAGACCCCTACCGCGTCTGGCTGTCCGAGATCATGCTGCAGCAGACGCAGGTGGCCACGGTGCTGGCCTATTACGCGCGCTTCCTCGAACGCTTTCCCGATGTGCGAGCGCTGGCCGCCGCGCCGCAGGATGAAGTTCTGGGCCTGTGGAGTGGCCTGGGCTACTACAGCCGCGCCCGCAACCTGCACCGCTGCGCGCAGGCGGTGGTGGCGGAGCATGGCGGTGAATTCCCCCGCAGTGCGCAGGTACTGCAGTCGCTGCCCGGCATCGGACGGTCGACGGCGGCCGCCATCGCTGCCTTCTGTTTTGGCGAGCGCGTTGCCATCCTGGACGGCAACGTCAAGCGCGTGCTGGCGCGTGCTGCAGGCTACGGCGGTGACCTGGCCGTACCGCGCGAAGAGCGCGGGCTGTGGGACCTGGCACAGACCCTGGTACCCGCGAATGCTGCCCAGATGCCGGCGTACACCCAGGGGCTGATGGACCTGGGTGCCACCGTGTGTACCTCCCGCTCGCCACAGTGTGCGGTCTGCCCCCTACAGGACCTGTGCGTCGCGCGCCGCGAGGGCGATCCGACCCGTTATCCGGTGCGCACGCGCAAGCTCAAACGCAGCGCGCAGTCGCTGTGGCTGCTGCACGCACGGCGCGCAGACGGCGCGGTCTGGCTGGAGAAGCGGCCGCAGCAGGGCGTGTGGGCGGGCCTGTACTGCCTGCCGGTGTTTGACTCGCACGCGGCGCTGCGCGCGGCGGTGCCGCAGCACCTGCCTCTTCAGGACGCGGCGCCTTTCGTGCACGTGCTCACGCATAAGGACCTGCACCTGCACCCGGTGCAGACGTCCTTCGACGACGGCACGCCGGCGGGACCGGGGGGCTGGTTCGGCGGCAGTCAGTGGCCGGCGCTGGGCCTGCCCGCCCCCGTGCGCAAGCTACTCCAGGGCTAGCGGCCTTCGAGCTCTCGGTGGCGGCGCAGCGTGGTCCACTGCGCGCCGAAACGCGCGGCGAGCTTTTCGACCAGGTACACCGAGCGGTGCTGCCCGCCCGTACAGCCCAGGGCTACGGTCACGTAGCTGCGGTGGTCACGCGCCAGGTCGGGCAGCCAGGTGGCGAGGAAGCCCTCAATGTGCGCGTACATCCTTTCCACCTCGGGCTGGGCGTCGAGATAGGCGATCACGGGCGCATCAGCGCCTGTGAGATCGCGCAGTTGCGGCTCGTAGTGAGGATTGGGCAGCATGCGCACGTCGAAGACGTAGTCGGCATCCACCGGGATGCCGCGCTTGAAGGCGAAGGACTCGAAGACCAGGGTGAGGGCGCTGTCCGGGGCCGAGATCAGCGATTTGACATGCGCCTGCAGCTGCGCGGGGCGAATGACACTGGTGTCGATCACGTGCGCGCGTTCGCGCAGGGCCGCCAGCAGCTCGCGTTCGAGTTCGATGGCGTCGACCAGTGCGCGCTGCAGGTCGACGGTGTCGGGCGCGCCCTGCAGACGGCCGGACAGCGGGTGGCGGCGGCGCGTCTCGGAAAAGCGCCGCACCAGCGTGTCGGTGGTCGAATCCAGGAACAGCGAACGCACCGCGATCCCGCGCTGAGTCAGTTCGGCCAGCTGCGCGGGCACCTGTGGCAGGGATGCGGCGCTGCGCACGTCCATCGCGATGGCCACGCGTGGTGCGGCCGACTGTTCCTCGAGGTTGACAAAGGACAGCAGCAGCTCGGGCGGCAGGTTGTCGACGCAGTAATAGCCGGCGTCTTCGAGGGCGCGCAGGGCCACCGACTTGCCCGAGCCGGACATGCCGGTGATCAGGACCAGCTCCAGCCCGCAGGCCGCGGCGTCGGGGGGCGATGCGGTGCCAGCGGTCATGACCGTGTCGCGCCGCTCACGAGGCCGCGCCGTCCCCAAGCATCTCCTTGGCGTGGGCCAGGGTGGTGCCCGAGAGGCGTTCGCCGCCCAGCATGCGCGCGACTTCGGCCACCCGCTGTTCGCCGGTGACCGGCGCGACGCTGCTGGAAGTGCCCTGGGCGTCGGCGCGCTTGGCCACCACCAGGTGATGGTCGGCGCAGGCGGCCACCTGGGGCAGGTGGGTGACGGCCAGCACCTGGCGGTCACGACCGAGCTGCTTCATGAGTCGGCCCACGGTCTCGGCGACCGCACCGCCGACGCCGGAATCGACCTCGTCGAAGATCAGGGTCTGCGCGCTGCCCAGTTGGCTGGTGGTGACGGCGATGGCCAGCGCGATACGCGAAAGCTCGCCCCCGGAGGCCACCTTGCCAACCGGCCGCGGCGTGCTGCCGGCGTGGCCGGCCACGAGAAAGGCGACGTCTTCCAGCCCATGCTGCGCGGGCGAGTCCAGCGCCTGCAGGGCCACCTCGAAGCGCCCGCCCTGCATGCCCAGGCCCTGCATGGCCTGCGTGATGGCCTTCGCGAGTTTCGGGGCCGCCTTGGCGCGGGCCTTGGAGACCGTGCGGGCCTCGGCCCGCCAGGCCTCTTGGGTCTTGCGTTCAGTGGCGGCCAGGCCTTCAAGGTCGGCGGCGCTGTCCAGGCGGGCGAGTTCTTCTTTCCACCCGGCCAGCAGGGCCGGCAGCTCGGACGGCGTGCGCTTGTAGCGGCGCGCCAGTGACATCCACAGGGACATGCGCGCGTCGAGATCTGCCAGGCGATCGGGGTCGAGTTCGGTCTTGCGCAGATAGGCGTGCAGGGTGTGCGCCGCGTCCTCGGCCTGGGCCAGGCTGGAGGAGATCACTTCGGCCAGGGCCGTGAATTCGGGTTCGAGGTGTTCCTGGCCCTGCAGGGCGGCCCGCGCCTGGGCGAGGCTGGACGTGGCGCCGCCGTCTTCCGAGTCCAGGGTGTCGAGCGCCGCCTGGGCCGCGTCCAGCAGGCTCTGTGCGTGCGCCAGCCGGGTGTGGCTGGCATTGAGGTCGTCCCACTCGTCGGCGCCGGGGGCGAGCTTGTCGACTTCGCCGATCTGCCAGGCCAGTCGTTCGCGTTCGCGCTGCAGGGTGTCCTGCGCCGCCTGGGCGTCGGCCAGCGCCTTCTGCGCCGCGCGCCAGGCCTGCCACGCCGCGTTCAGCGCCTGCGTGCCGGTGCCGGCGTAGGCGTCGAGCAGGGCGCGCACCGCGTCGGGGCGGGTCAGGCTCTGCCAGGCGTGCTGGCCGTGGATGTCGACCAGGCGGTCACCGGCCTCGCGCAGCTGGGTGGCGGTGGCGGGCACGCCGTTGATCCAGGCGCGGCTCTTGCCCTGGGCATCGATGCTGCGTCGCAGGAGCAGGGTGTCGCCGTTCTCGAAGCCGGCTTCGTCCAGCCAGGGGGCGAGCCCGGGCGGGGTGTCGAATTCGGCGCTGATGTCGGCGCGCGCCGCACCTTCGCGCACGGCGCCTGCGTCGGCCCGCGCGCCCAGGGCCAGTTGCAGGGCGTCGATCAGGATGGACTTGCCGGCGCCGGTTTCGCCGGTGAGGACACTGAAACCGTCGGACAGGTCCAGGTCCAGCTCGCGCACGATCACGAAATCGCGCAGGGCGATGCGACGTAGGCTCATGCGAGTCCCCCGTCCGTAGCGGCGCTCATGCCACGCCCCCCTCGTTCCAGTGCATTTTCTTGCGTAGGGTGTCGAAGTAGCTCCAGCCTTGCGGGTGCAGGAAACGCACCTGGTGTTCGGAGCGGCGCACGGTGATGCGGTCGCCGTGCAGCAGCGAGGCCAGGGACTGCATGTCGAAATTGGCGCTGGCGTCGCGGCCGGCCACCAGTTCGATGGTGACCTCGCCGGCGTCGTTGACCACCAGCGGGCGGATGGACAGGGTGTGCGGGGCGATGGGGACCAGCACCCAGCCCGGGTTGGAGGGGTGCAGCAGCGGGCCACCGGCCGACAGGGCGTAGGCGGTGGAGCCGGTGGGGGTGGCCACGATCAGGCCGTCGGCGCGCTGGTTGGCCACCAGGTGACCATCGACCTCGACGCGCAGTTCGACCATGCCGGAAGTGGCGCCACGATTGACCACCACATCGTTCATGGCCAGGGCATCAAAGACGCAGCGGCCATCGCGCATCACGCGCGCGTGCATCAGGCTGCGGCGGTCTTCGTCGTAGGCGCCTTGCAGCATGGGGGCGAGCACCGCGCGATAGCCCTCCAGGGCGATGTCGGTGATGAAGCCCAAGCGCCCTTGGTTGATGCCCACGAGAGGGATGTTGTAGGGGGCGAGCTGGCGGCCGATGCCGAGCATGGTGCCGTCGCCGCCAACCACCAGGCCCAGATCGCACTGGGCGCCGATGCCGGCTGCATCGAGCGTGGCGTGGCCTTGCAGGTCGGCGTGCGAGGCGGTTTCGCGTTCGATCGAGACCTCGCAGCCTTGCGCCGAGAGGAACTGGGCAATATCCTCCAGGGCTGCACGGGTGCTGCCGCTGGCCGCGCCGGAGGCCGGATACTTTCCGATCAGCGCGACGTGGCGGAATTGCGAAGTCATTTGTAAATTACATCATTAAAATCCGGCGAAAGCCGTCTGCCATGCTCGATGACCGTGCCAAGTTGTTGTTGAAAGCCCTGGTCGAGCGATACATCGCCGACGGGCAGCCGGTGGGCTCGCGCACCCTGTCGCGGGCTTCGGGCCTGGAGCTGTCGCCCGCCACCATCCGCAATGTCATGTCCGACCTGGAGGAATTGGGGCTGATTGCCAGCCCCCATACCTCGGCCGGCCGCGTGCCCACTGCCCGTGGCTACCGCTTGTTCGTGGACACCATGCTCACCGCGCAACGCGAGCAGCTGCCCGCGGCCAGCCTGGCCCCCGACCAGCCGCAGCGCGTGATCGCCAATGCGGCCAACCTGCTGTCCAACCTGTCGCATTTCGTGGGCGTGGTGATGGCGCCGCGGCGGTCGTCGGTGTTTCGGCATATCGAATTTCTGCGCCTGTCCGAAAAACGCTATTTGGTGATCATCGTGTCGCCCGAGGGCGATGTGCAAAACCGGGTGATCTTCACCGAATCCGATTACACCCAGACCCAGTTGGTCGAAGCGGCGAATTTCCTCAATGCCAACTACGCAGGCCTGGCCATCGAGCAGGTGCGTGAGCGCCTCAAGGGCGAGGTCGAACAGCTGCGCAACGAGATCGCGCAGTTGATGCAGGCGGCGGTGCAAGTCACCTCCGAGGCCCTGAGCGAATCGCAAGACGAAGTGGTGATTTCCGGCGAGCGCAATCTGCTGGCCGTGAGCGATTTCTCCAGCGACATGACGCATTTGCGCCGCGCCTTTGACTTGTTCGAGCAGAAGACGCAGCTGATGCGCCTTTTGGATATCTCCAGCCAGGCCGAGGGGGTGCGCATCTACATCGGGGGCGAGAGCCAGGTGGTGCCCTTCGAAGAACTCTCGGTGGTGAGCGCGCCCTACGAAGTGGACGGCCAAGTGGTGGGTACCCTGGGTGTGATCGGGCCGACCCGCATGCCCTATGACCGCATGATCCAGATCGTGGACATCACGTCCAAGCTCGTGAGCAACGCCCTGAGCCACCACAAGTAAGCCCGGCCCTAGAATCCG
>CAZUKC010000057.1:0-3519 GCA_964620375.1 uncultured Ramlibacter sp.
CGGCGTAGAGCGTGTCAAACACCAGGCTGGACTTGCCCGAGCCGCTGGGGCCGGTCACGACGGTGAGCTCGCCCGTGCGCAGGTCGAGGTCGAGGTTCTTAAGGTTATGTTGCCTGGCGCCGCGGATGCGGATCGTTCCCTGGGTCATACAGCCGGTCTTTCTCGAGGGAGCCAAGCATTCTAGAGAGGGGGGGCCGCCGAGCGCGGTGCGGGGGCATCGGAGCGCCCACGCCCAGCGTCCATGCGCGCTGCGGCAGCGTCCAGGCGAAAAAAAACCGGCAGGCACGGGGCTTGCCGGTTTCGGGGGAGGGCATGACCGGCGTACCGGTCATGCGAACCCGGATCAGGAGGACTTCAGGTTCGGGTAGCGAACGTGTTCCACCAGGTCCTGGATCTTCTGGCTGGGAGCCGGCGTGACCAGGCTCACCAGGATGGCGACCGCGAAGCCCACCGGCACGCCGAAGACACCGGCCGAGATCGGCTGGATGCCCCACCAGAGTTCCACCGGCGAGGTCACGCCGAACACGCCACGCAACCAGACCTGGTTCATGATCATGTAGTAGGCGGTGACGCCCAGACCGGCGATCATGCCCAGGCAGGCGCCGGCGCCGGTGGCGCGCTTCCAGAAGATCCCCAGCACCAGGGCCGGGAAGAAGGACGCCGCCGCGAACGAGAACGCCGCCGAGACCAGGAACAAGATGTCCGCCGGTTTCTGCGCCGCCACGTAGGCTGCCGCCAGGGCCACCACCAGCAGGAGGATCTTCGAGATCGTCACACGGCGAGACGTGGACGCGTTCGGGTCGATCATCTTGTAGTAGAGGTCGTGCGAGAGCGCGTTGGCGATCGTCAGCAGCAGGCCGTCCGCGGTGGACAGCGCCGCGGCCAGACCGCCCGCCGCCACCAGACCGGAGATCACGTACGGCAGCCCACCGATCTCGGGGGTGGCCAGCACGATGATGTCGCCGCCGATGCTCATTTCATTGAGCTGGAAGATGCCGTCCTTGTTGATGTCCACCACACTCATCAGGCTGGCGTCGACCTTGGACCAGGCCGCCATCCAGGCCGGCAGCTTGTCGAAGGGCGTGCCCACGAGCACGTTGAACACCTCGTACTTGACCAGCACCGCCAGAGCGGGCGCGGTGAAGTACAGCAGGAAGATGAAGAACAGCGACCAGGTCACCGACTCCCGCGCTTCCTTCACGCTGGGGGTGGTGTAGTAGCGCATCAGGATGTGCGGCAGGGCCGCGGTACCCACCATCAGGCAGAAGATCAGCGCCAGGAAGTTGCGACGGGAGGTGTCGTAGGCTTCTTGGGCCTTGGCATCGCCATTGGGATCACCTGCAAACTGCTGCGAGTGCTTGGGCATGCCGTTGAGCGGGCGGGACTTGGCGTCCGCGCTCGCCTTGGCGGCGGTCCAGGCCTTCTTGGCGGCTTCGGCGTCCTTGGGCAGGGCGGCCAGGGCCTTCTCCGCAGCCGCGATGTCAGCGGCAGGCGCGGAAGCGGCCTTGAGCTCCTCGACCTTCTTGGTCGCGGCTTCCTTGTCGGCAGCCAGGGCAGCCGCCGGGTCCTTCAGCTTCTCGGCCAGGGCGGCGGAACGCTGCGCGAAGATGGCGCGCACTTCCTTTTCCTTGGCATCGTCGGTCAGGCGCTTTTCGGCCGCAGTGACCTTCTCCAGCTGGTAGCCGTAGACCGCCTGCGGCACCGGTACGCCGGTCTGCTTGACGGACAGCCACACCACCGGGATCAGGTAGGCCACGATCAGCACGATGTACTGGGCCACCTGGGTCCAGGTCACCGCGCGCATGCCACCCAGGAAAGAGCAGACCAGGATGCCGCCCAGACCCAAGAAGATGCCCAGCTCGAAGGCCACGCCCGTCAGACGCGACGTGATCAGGCCCACGCCATAGATCTGCGCCACGACGTACACGAAGGAGCACAGGATGGCGGCGATGATGCCCAGGAGACGCGGCAGGTTGCCGCCGTAACGCTCACCCAGGAAGTCCGGAATGGTGAACTGACCGAACTTGCGCAGGTAGGGCGCCAGGAACAGCGCTACCAGGCAGTAGCCACCGGTCCAGCCCATGATGAAGGCCAGGCCCGAGTAGCCGGTCAGGTACAGCGTTCCGGCCATACCGATGAAGGACGCGGCCGACATCCAGTCGGCGCCGGTGGCCATGCCGTTGTAGACGGCGGGCACACGGCGACCGGCCACGTAGTACTCGGCAGCGTCGCTGGTGCGGCTCATGAAGCCGATACCTGCATACAGACCGATGGTGGCCAGCAGGAAGATATAGCCGATCCAGGCACGGGACAGACCCATCTGCTCCAGGATCGCCAGTACGACCACGAAGGCAATGAAGCCGCCGACGTACCAGGTGTAAACCTTATTCAGGCTTTGCTTGAAAGCACGGTTGCTTTCTGCGGTGACTGCGCCACCTTCGTCGCCAAACATTCCAGCCATGGCTTATTCCTCCTCAGCGACGCCGTGCTCGACATCCAGCTTGCCCATGTAGCGGGCATAGAACCAGATGATCAGGCAATACACGATCAACGAACCTTGGGCGCCCATCCAGAAACTGAACGGCCAGCCAAAGAAGTTGAAGCTCAGGTCGCGGGCGAAATAGCCCACGACGAAGGTCACCACGAACCAGATTGCTAGCAATACGGCGGTGATGTTCAGGTTTTTCTGCCAATACTGGCGGTGGTTCTCTGAAACTTCCATAGTCTCCTGCCTCTAACGCTTCGCCCGGATGGGCGGATCACGATCCCTTGCGGTTGCCCGCAAGACTGCCTCCGATCGCGGCTCTCTATCCGCCCGAACCAGGTCCGGTGCGGCTGGCTGCCCGGTGCGTCAGGCGGACCGCGCAGAGCGCAGTCCGGTCTCACGTTCCAGCTGGGCGGCCACCTTCGGCTCGAACCCCTTGAGGTGGCGAATGATCTTCGCCGCCTCATCGGGCTCGTGCCGATCGACATGAACCCGGGCCAGCTGGTACCAGCCGTAAGGGCTCATGGGTTGCAGTTCGGTGTTCTTCCGCAGGGCGTCGACCGCCTCGTCGAACCGGCGCAGCCGGATCAGGACGAGGCCCTGGCCATACCAGGCCCGGTCGAGGGCGGGCGACAGACGCGTCGCTTCGCGGAAGGCGGCCAAGGCGTCCTCGAGGTCGCCGGCCTTTTCAAGCATGAAGCCCAGGTTGAACCAGGCGCTGGCCTGGTCGGGCGTGAGGCGTGTGAGTTCACGCTGCAGCGCGATGGCGCGCGTGGGGCGGCCCAGATGGTCCTCGACCTGGGCGCGGCTGGCCAGCGCGTAGGTGTTGGCTGCGTCGAGGGCGTTCATGGCCTCGAGGTAGCGCAGGGCGTCTTCCCGCTGCCCCAAGAGCAGCGCCAGGCGGCTCGGCGCCAGCGCCAGCGGCCGTTCCGGCGCGTCGTCCTCCGGCGCCCGCTCGGCATCAGCCGCCGCTGCCGCCTCCGAGGCCGCCGATGCCGATGCCAACGCCACAACCAACGAGGACCCCCCGGGCT
>CAZUKC010000057.1:3529-9145 GCA_964620375.1 uncultured Ramlibacter sp.
TCACCGGCACAGGTGCACTCCGATCTCCACGCAGATCTGGATACGCCAGAGGGTCACGATCACCCAGGTGACCGAGAGCAGGCAAAACGCGACCAGCGGAACATGGCGGTCCAGGACGACGCGGGGCGCGATCCGGCGGGCGGACCAGACGAAGGGACGCACAGCAATGTCCAGGATTTGATAAAAAAGGTTTTGGTCCCGCTTTTGGCCGGCCAGCAGGCCGAGCACCCAACGGCCCAACAGGGCCATCAGGGCGATCTCCGCCACGAGCTTGACAAGGACGAGCGCTGTCAGCATGTTCCAACCAGGGTTGCCATACGGGACTGTTGAAATCTCAACTTACCCATCTCTTACACAGGGACCAGCGCGCCCCGCGACCGAGGGTTAACACTGACGCATGAGCCACTCACCCGCTTCCGCCCTGTCCTCCCCTTCCGCACCCCTGCTCGGTCACTACCGCACCCTGCTGCAGCAGTGGCCCCCCTTCATGGACATGCCGGCAGCGGACGTGGACTGGTTCCTGACCCGGGCCGAGCAGCGCTACCTGGAGCCGGGTGAGGTGCTGCTCTCACCCGAACAGGGGCCGGTCGACACCCTGTTCCTGATTCGCCAGGGCACGGTGCGCAGCGAGCAGGGGCCGATCGAGCAGTCTCGCGTCTTCGCCTACGAAGCGGGCGACATGCTGCCGGTCGCCGCGGCGCTGGCCCGCCGCTCGGTGATGTCCACCTACGCGGCGGTCGACGACGTCTTCGTGCTGGCCGTGCCAGCGGCGGACGTCGAGGCTCTGGCCCAGCGCAGCCCCCTGTTTTCCGACTTCCTGAACCGGCGGGTGCTGGCCCTGCTGGAGAAATCGCGCCAGGCCCTGCGCCAGGACTACACCAGCCGGGTGCTGTCGCAGCAGACGATGGAAACGCCGCTGTCGCAGCTGGCGGTGCAGGCGCCGGCCTCCTGTCGGCCCGAGACCCGGCTGCGCGAGGCGCTGCAGACCATGCATGCGCGGCACATCGGCTCCATGATGGTGCTGGACGAATGGGGCTGCCTGCGCGGCATCCTGACCCGCCACGACCTGCTGGGGCTGGTGCTGGACCCGGGCTTCCATCTGGACAGGCCCATCAGCGAGGTGATGCAGTCCCCGGTCCGCAGCCTGACCGACCGTCACACGGCCCAGGATGCTGCGCTGCTCATGAGCGAGCATGCGATCCGCCATGTGCCGGTCACGCGCGAAGGCCGGGTGGTCGGGATCGTGTCCGAGCGCGACCTCTTCGCGCTGCAGCGCGCCAGCCTGCAGCAGGTCAGCGCGCGGATTCATCGCGCACAGGACCTGGAGGTCCTGCAGGGCGCCGCCGCCGACATCCGCGAGCTCGCGCGCAACCTGCTGGTGCAGGGCGTGCAGTCCCGCCAGATCACCGAGTTGATCAGCCATCTGAACGACCTGCTCACACGCAGGCTGCTGACGCTGCGGGCGCAGGCCCATGGCGTGGACCTGCAGCGACTGTGCTGGATGGCGCTGGGCTCGGAGGGGCGCGGCGAGCAGACCATCGCCACCGACCAGGACAACGCGCTGCTGCTGCCGGACGACACTTCCGACGCCGAGCTCGAGCGCCTGCGCGCCTGGGCCGACGGCATCAACCGCGACCTCGATGCCTGCGGCTACCCGCTGTGCAAGGGCGGCATCATGGCGGGGCGGGCGGCCTGCTGCCTGCGGCTGTCGCAATGGCTGGAGCGCTTCTCGCACTGGATCGAGCACGGCAGCCCCGAAGACCTGCTGCACGCCAGCATCTTCTTCGATTTCCGTGCCATCGCTGGCAACCAGGATCTGGTCGAGCCCTTGACGCGGCGTGTGGCCGAACGCGTGCGCGAGACACCGCGCTTCCTGCACCAGCTCGCCATCAACGCCCTGAGCCATCGCTCGCCCCTGAACTGGTTCGGCCACGTCGAACTCGACGAGGAAGGCACAGTGGACCTCAAGCTGCAGGGCGCGGCGCTGTTTGTGGACGCGGCCCGCATCCTGGGTCTGGCCCAGGGCGTCACCGCCACCTCCACCCGTGAGCGGCTCCTGCGCACCGGCGAAGCGCTGGGCCTGAAACCCACCGAATACGAAAGCTGGGTGGGCGCTTTCGAATTCGTGCAGAGCCTGCGCCTGCGCCTGCAGCTGGAGCCCGACGTGGCGCGCTCCGACCATCCGAACCGGCTCACGCTCAAGACTCTCAGCGGGATCGACCGCCGCATCCTGGCCACCAGCCTGCGCGAGGCGCGGCGCCTGCAGCAGCGGCTCGAGCTGGATTACGCGCGATGAGGTCCTGGCTGGAGCGCTGGTGGCCCTGGGGCGGTGGCGAGACTGCTATGGCGGTCGAACGCTGGCTGGTGCTGGACGTCGAGACCACGGGTCTGGACATGCACCGTGACCAGCTGCTGGCGATCGCAGCGATGGGCGTGCGCGTCGACTGGTCGACCCGGCGGATCGCGCTGCAACCGGTCGACAGCCTGGCGGTCACGCTGCGGCCGACCCAGGTCTCAGACAAGGCCAACATCCTGCTGCACGGGATCGGCGTGGGCGCGCAACGTCAGGGCATGGACCCCGCCGAGGCCCTGCGCGCCTTCGAGCAGTGGGCGCGGGGGGCGCGCCTGGTCGCCTTCCACACCAGCTTTGACCGCACCCTGCTCCAGCGGTATGCGCGCCAGCATCTGGGGCGACCGCTGGACGCCCAGTGGCTGGACATCGCCCACCTGTGCACGGTAGCCTACCCGCAGGTCAAGGCGCGCGCGCTGGACGACTGGCTCGCGCATTTTGGGATCCCGTGCGCCGCGCGCCACGAGGCGACCGCTGATGTCATGGCCGAGTGTGATCTGCTTCAGCGCATCTGGCCGCAAGTGGCCCGCGAGTGCGGATCGTGGCGAGCGCTGCAACGCTATGCGGGCCGACACGCGTGGCTCGGGCCGCGTTGAGGTCAGGCCCGCGCAGCGCCGGTCGCTCAGGGGCGGGCGCCGGTCCGTGAGATCCCCACGGGCAGGTCCTGCGCGGCACCCCAGTCGGATCCGTCGAACCAGTCGCTGCCCTCGATCCACGCGCGCAGCATGGGCAGCGCGTCCAAGCCCCAGAACAGCCGATCATCCACCACGAAGGTGGGCACACCGAACACGCCGCGCGCGATCGCCTCGGCGGTGTTGGCCTTCAGCTGCGCTTTCACCGCGTCGCTGCGCGGGTCCTGAGCGGGCTTGAGGGTCTCGGTCAGGGCCTGCAGGCGGACGGTATCGGCCGCATCGGCGCCACCACGCCACACGTGGCGGAACACGGCCTCGCACACGTAACGGTTCACGCGGCCGACACGGCGACCCGCCTGCGCCGCCTCGCCCGGGCAGGCCAGCGCCAGCCGCAACAGGCCCAGCGGGTTGAAGGGGTGGGCCGCTGGCAGGTCCATGGGGATGCCGTGCTGGCGTGCGGTCCACAGCACCTGGCGGTAGGTCCAGGCGCGCTTGGGCCCGATCTCGGCGGGCCCGAGCTGGCCGTGATGCTGCAGCATGCCCGCGAACAGCACGGGCACGTAGTCCACCTCATAGCTCAGACCCTGCAGCGCCTGGGGCAGGTGCTCGAAGGCGAGGTAGGCGTAGGGGGAGATGAAGTCCAGGTAGCAGGTGATGCGCTTCATGGAGCGACTCCGGGTTGGGGGGCCTGCGCACGCCGCGCGACCTCCTGCCACACCGCCAGCCGGTGCGGGGTGTCCATCTCCGCCCAGCTCGCGATCTCGTCCAGGGTGCGCAGGCAGCCTTCGCACAGGCCGCTGGCCGCGTCCATGCGGCACACCGAGACACAGGGCGAGCGCACCGGGCCAGGCGAGACCTGCGCGGCCTGCAGCAGCAGGCGGGCCTGCTCGATGAGGGCGGGGCGGTGGTCGATCATGCCGGAGCCTGCACCACATCGGCCACCGGCGCGCCGGTCAGACGCTCCAGGTCTTGTGGCCGCAGCTTGAACACCGCGTGCGGATGCCCCGCCGCGGCCCAGATTTCCTCAAAGCGAAACAGCTCGCGGTCGATCAGCGTCACTGGCGCCTGCACATGCCCCAGCGGCGACACGCCGCCGATCGAGAAACCGGTGCGCGCCTTCACGAAATCCGCATCGGCCCGGCCGGTCTTGCCCACCAGGGCGTCGACCTTCTTCTCGTCGACCCTTCGGTCGCCCGAGGTGATCACCAGCACCGGCGCTTCGTCAGACTTGCGGCGGAAGATGATGCTCTTGGCGATCTGGCCCAGCGCGATGCCCAGGGCGTCCGCCGCTTCCTGCGCGGTGCGCGCCGCGCCATCGAGCATCACTGGCAGGTGCGGATGCCCCTGCGACTGCAGCACGCGCGCGACGCGCTGCACGCCTTCGGGCAGGGTGTGGAGTTCAGCGCCGCACATCGGGGATGTCTCGTTCATGCGGCGCGCTTGTTCAGAATGGCGGTGGCCGCGCGCGAGTTCGGCTTGCGCTGCAGGAACTTACTGATGTACTGGCCCGCATCGACCAGCTTGTCCAGGTCGATGCCGGTCTCGATGCCCATGCCGTGCAGCATGTACACCACGTCCTCGGTGGCCACATTGCCCGTGGCGCCCTTGGCATAGGGACATCCCCCCAGGCCGGCGACGGAGGTGTCATAGCGCCACACCCCCATCTCCAGGGCGGCCAGCGTGTTGCCCAGCGCCTGGCCGTAGGTGTCGTGGAAGTGGCCGGAGATATCGTCCACGCGGTAGTGCTTGAGCGCCGCCTCCAGCGCGCGCTGCACCTTTAAGGGCGTGCCCACGCCGATGGTGTCGGCCACGCCCACGTGCTGCACGCCGATCTCCTTCATGAGGCGCGCCACCAGCTCGACCCGCTGCGGCGCGATCTCGCCCTCATAGGGGCAGCCCACCGCGCAGGAGATGGCGCCGCGCACCACCACCCCCTTGGCACGCGCCGCTTCAGCCACGGGCGCGAAGCGCTCGATGCTCTGGGCGATGCTGCAGTTGATGTTCTTCTGGCTGAAGGCCTCGCTGGCCGCACCGAACACCACCACTTCGTCGGCGCCACTGGCGATCGCGCCTTCCAGGCCCTGCATATTGGGCGTGAGCACTGCGTAACGCACGCCCGGTCGGCGCTGGATGCCGGCCATCACCTGGGCGTTGTCCGCCATCTGCGGCACCCACTTGGGGCTGACGAAGCTGGTGACCTCAATCTCCTTCAGGCCCGCGTCCTGCAGACGATGCACCAGGCCGATCTTGATGTCGGCGGGAACGGCTTGCTTCTCGTTCTGCAGCCCGTCGCGCGGGCCGACGTCGACGAGCACGACGCGGGATGGCAGTTTCATGGGGTCCTCAGTATCCGCGCACGGGGTCGACCACCCCGGCAATGGCTTCACCGCGCTGCAAAGCCCGGATCTTGCCTGCGATCTGCGCGATGCTCTCGTCGCGCAGGGTACGCGCCGAAGTATGGGGGGTGACGGTGATCTTCGGATGCCGCCAAAAGGGGTGATCGGCAGGCAAGGGCTCGGTGCGGAACACGTCCAGCGTGGCGCCGGCGAGGTGGCCGCTGTCCAGGAGCGCCAGCAGGTCGTCGTCGACCAGGTGCGCGCCGCGCGCGACGTTGATCACATAGGCGCCAGGCTG
>CAZUKC010000058.1:0-9095 GCA_964620375.1 uncultured Ramlibacter sp.
ACTCGGGCAGCAGGTGGTGGAACTGGTAGACAAAACCCAGGTGCTGATTGCGCAGCCTGCCCTGTGCCGCCGGGCCCAGGCGCGAGAGCTCTTCGCCCATGAGATGCACACTGCCCCCGGTGGGCGCATCCAGCCCTCCGAGCAGGTGCAGCAAGGTGCTCTTGCCCGAACCCGAAGCCCCGACGATGGCCACCGTCTCGCCGGCCTGCACCGTGAGATCGACACCCCGCAGCACCTGGACATCGAGGCCACCTTCGGTGAAGCGCTTGGACAGGCCTTGCGCGCGCAGGACCGGTTCACTCATAGCGCAAGGCCTCAGCCGGGTTGACGCGGCTGGCCCGCCAGCTCGGGTAGATCGTGGCCACGAAAGACAGCACCAGCGAGATCAGCGCAATCGGCACGATGTCGGCGGACTGCGGGTCGCTGGGCATGCGGCTGATCAGATAGATGTCCCGAGGCAGAAAGCTGGCATTGAGTAACTGCTCCAGCGCCGGCACGATCACATCGATGTTCAAGGCCACACCCAGTCCGAGCAAGAGCCCCGACAGCGTCCCCACCACACCGACGGTCGCCCCCTGCACCACGAAGATGCCCATGATGCTGGCGGGACTCGCACCCAGGGTGCGCAGGATGGCGATGTCGGCGCGCTTGTCGGTGACGGTCATGACCAGCGTGCTCACGAGGTTGAAGGCCGCCACCGCCACGATCAGCGTGAGGATGATGAACATCATGCGTTTCTCGAGCTGCACCGCCGCGAACCACGAGCGGTTCTGGCGCGTCCAGTCACGCACGATGAGGCCACCCGGCAAGGTGGCGGCCAGCTCCGTGCCGACCTCACGGGCCTGGTGCAGGTCCTTGAGCCGCAAGCGCAGGCCGGTGGGGCCCTCCAGGCGGAACAGTCGCATCGCGTCGTCCTGGTGCATCAGGACCAGACCGTTGTCGTACTCAAAATGACCTGAGTCGAAGATCCCCACCACTGTCATCTGCTTCAGGCGCGGCACGAAGCCCGCCGGCGTTACCTGGCCGCTGGGGGAGATCAAGGTGACCGGGTCTCCCTCGCGAACCCCCAGCTGGCGGGCCAGGTCGCGGCCCACCACGACACCGAAGTCGCCCGGCACCAGGCGCTTGAGGGCGGTGTCGCGAAGGGACATGGCGAGCTCGGTGATGGCAGGCTCCAGGGCGGGGTCGATGCCGCGCACCAATGTGCCGCGCATGTCCTCGCCACGGGCCAGCAGGGCCTGGGCGGCTACGAAGGGCGCGGCGGCCACCACCCGCGGGTGCCGGCTGACCTGGGCCAGGGTGCCCGCCGGGTCCGGCAGCACATCGCCGCCCGGACCGTAGATCTCGATGTGGGAGACGACCCCCAGCATGCGGTCACGCACTTCGCGCTGGAAGCCGTTCATCACCGACAGCACGATGATCAGGGCCGCTACGCCCAGCGCGATTCCCAGCATCGACACCCCCGAGATAAAGGAGATGAAGCCGTTGCGCCGGGTGGCTCGGCCAGCGCGCGTGTAGCGCCAGCCCAGGAGCAATTCGTACGGAAGTCGCATGGAGCGTTGGAGTCGGCCGGGGAATGCGGAAGGTAAACGCACCGCATTGTGGCATCCGGGACAATAGCCCCATGTCTGCCGCCCAGCACCTGATCGTCCCCTTCGCCGACGCCGCCGGCCTGGAGGCCACCCGGGTCGCGCTGGCCAGTGAACTGCGCGTGCTGCAGCGCCTGCTGGTGCTCCTGCACCCCGTCGCCACGCTCGCCGGCGACGCACAGGATCTGTCGCCCCCCCACGAGCGCGCACAGGCGCAGGCCCTGGGCCTGCCGGTGGTGGATGGCGCCATCGCCTGGGCCGCATGGGAACGCGCGCAACGCGGCCAGGCCCCGGACGACGCAGCCTGGGCCTGGATCTCGCCATGCCACTGGCATGTGGCGCAGGACCATGTCCTGATGCACCCGTTAGACGAGCTCCAGTTGGACGCCCAGGCCTCGCAGAGCCTGCTTGCCGCGGTCTCGCCCTATTTCCAGGAGGACGGCATCGAGCTGTCCTTCCTCACGCCCACGCGCTGGCTCGCCCGCGGCGAGGTGTTTCGGGGCCTGGCCTGCGCCAGCCTGGACCGGGTGTGCGGCCGGCGGGTGGACGACTGGCTGCCGCGGGCTGCAGCCGCACGGCCCCTGCGTCGCCTGCAGCAGGAGATGCAGATGCTCCTGTACACCCACCCGGTCAACGAAGCCCGCGAGCAGGCGGGCCTGCGTCCGGTGAACTCGTTCTGGGTCAGCGGCGCGGGTGCGCTCGCGTCGGCGCCCCTGACACAGCTCCCGCTGCAGGTGGACGACCGACTGCGCGCGCCGGCCCTGGCCGGCCAGCCGCAAGCGTGGTTGCAGGCCTGGCGCGACTTGGACACGCAGGTGCTACCCGCCTTGCTGCAGGCCGCTCAGCGCGGCGCCGCCGTATCCCTGACCCTGTGTGGCGAGCGGCAGGCGCGCACCTGGACCACCCATCCCAAGCCCGCCCCGTCCTGGTGGCAGCGCGTCGCCAGCCGGCTGCGCGCGCCCCGCGTGGCATCGGTACTCGAGACCCTATGAAGATCACCGACCGAGACATTCCCCCGCGTGCCGCCTGGGCCCTGGAGCAGGCAGGCGTACACCCCCTGCTCGCGCGCCTGTTCGCGGCACGCGGTGTGGCCCATCGCGAGGACCTGGACGATGGTCTGGCCCGACTGCTGCCACCCGACGGCCTGCAGGGCGCGCAGGAGGCGGCGCGCCTGCTGGCTGACACGATCGCCCAGGGCAAGCGCATCTGCATCGTCGCCGACTACGACTGCGACGGCGCCACCGCCTGCGCGGTCGCCGTACGGGGGCTGCGCCTGCTGGGTGCAGCCCACGTGGGCTACCTCGTCCCGGACCGCGTCGTCGACGGCTATGGCCTCACCGCGTCGATTGCACAGCGCGTACACGCGCAGGGGGCCGACCTGCTGGTGACGGTGGACAACGGCATCGCCAGCGTCGACGGCGTGGCGCAGGCCAATGCCCTGGGCCTGCAGGTACTGGTCACCGACCACCACCTGCCCGGTCCCGAGCTGCCGCAGGCGGCGGTGATCGTGAATCCCAACCAGCCAGGCTGCACCTTCCCCAGCAAGTCGCTGGCAGGCGTGGGCGTGATGTTCTATGTGCTGCTGGCGCTACGCGCCGAGCTGCGCGCGCGCGGCGCCTTCGCGGCAGGCGAGCAACCCAAACTGGATAGCCTGCTGCCAATCGTCGCTCTGGGCACCGTAGCCGACGTGGTGAAGCTGGACGCCAACAACCGCCGCCTGGTGGCTCAGGGCCTGCGCCGCATTCGCGCCGGCAGTCTGCCTGCAGGCCTGGCGGCGCTGTTCACGGCGGCGGGCCGCGATGCGCGCGTGGCCACCAGCTTCGATTTCGGTTTTGCCATCGGCCCCCGCGTGAATGCGGCGGGACGCCTGTCCGACATGACTCTGGGCATCGAGTGCCTGCTCACCGACGATCCGGCACGTGCCGAGGAACTGGCGCGCTCCCTGGACACCATCAACCGCGAACGCCGGGAGATCGAGGGCGGCATGCGCGAACAGGCGCTGGAACTGGCGCAGTCCCTCTTCGACAGCGACGAGGCACCGCCGGCGGCCATCTGCGTGTTCGACCCTGACTTCCACGAGGGCGTGGTCGGGATCGTCGCTTCGCGGATCAAGGAGCAATTCCATCGCCCCACCTTCGTCTTCGCCGCCAGCCAGGCCGCCGGCAAGGAGCACGAGCTGAAAGGATCGGGCCGCTCCATCCCGGGCTTTCACCTGCGCGACGCACTGGACCTCGTGGCCAAGCGCCATCCTGGCGTGCTGCTGCGGTTCGGCGGTCATGCGATGGCAGCGGGCTGCACGGTGGCCGAAGAACACCTGGACACCTTCGAGCAGGCCCTGGCCGAGGTGGCTGCGCAATGGCTGGACGCGTCGACGCTGCAACGGCGCCTGGAGACCGACGGTCCGCTACCCGCCGAATACCGTCGCGTCGATCTGGTCGATACCCTGCACCAAGAAGTCTGGGGTCAGGGCTTTCCGCCGCCGGTGTTCAGCGAGGAGGTGGACATCGTCTCGCAGCGGCTGGTGGGCGAGAAGCACCTCTCGCTGCGGAT
Organism: uncultured Ramlibacter sp.; assembly: GCA_964620375.1. Lineage (GTDB taxonomy): Bacteria > Pseudomonadota > Gammaproteobacteria > Burkholderiales > Burkholderiaceae_C > Ramlibacter. The sequence goes on from CAZUKC010000058.1 coordinate 4,140, forward strand.
CCGCCATCAGGGCCAGCCGGTGGACGGCATCTGGTTCGGGCGCACCGAGCCTCTGCCCTCGCGCGTGAAGCTGGCCTTCCGGCTCGACGCCGACGAGTGGCAGGGACAGCGGCGCGTGCGTTTCCTGGTCGAAGGCGCCGAGTACTAGCGCAACTCCTGCCGGTGCCGCACGCGCAGGGCCCGCGTGCAACTGGCGATGGTGGAGCCCCTCACCGAGGCCAGGCACTCGCTGAAGGCCCGCGCCTGTGCCTGGAGCAGCTGCCGACGGGCCTCGGCGCGATGCACTTGGTGGGCGCACAGCAGGTAGAGCGCGAGCACCTCGCCAGCCACGACGGCCAGGGTGGTCGCCCAGAGAAAAGGACGCAGGCAGGCCAGAGGCCGAGAGGGATCAGGGCGCATGTGGACCTAGGGCCACGAAGACAGAGGCGCCGATCGTAGGCAGGCCGGACACGCCGGCGTGTCGGACGAAGACGTCAGGCCACCAGGGCGTGTGGCCGGTCGTGGGCTCAGGCCTTGGGCAGGGTGACGCCGCGCTGGCCCTGGTACTTGCCGCCGCGGTCCTTGTAGCTCACGTCGCAGGACTCGTCGCTCTCGAAGAAGAGGACCTGGGCGCAGCCTTCACCCGCATAGATGCGCGCGGGCAGGGGCGTGGTGTTGCTGAATTCCAGCGTGACATAGCCTTCCCACTCGGGCTCGAAGGGGGTGACGTTCACGATGATGCCGCAGCGGGCGTAAGTGCTCTTGCCCAGACAGATGGTCAGCACGTTGCGCGGGATGCGGAAGTATTCGACGGTGCGGGCCAGGGCGAAGCTGTTGGGAGGAATGATGCAGGAGTCGCCGTGGAAGTCGACGAAGCTCTTCTCGTCGAAGTTCTTGGGGTCGACCACGGTGCTGTGGATGTTGGTGAAGACCTTGAACTCGGGCGCGCAGCGGATGTCGTAGCCGTAGCTGGACGTGCCGTAGCTGATGACGCGCTGGCCCTGGACCTCGCGCACCTGCTGGGGCTCGAAGGGCTCGATCAGGCCATGCTGCTGCGCCATGCGCCGGATCCACTTGTCACTCTTGATGGTCATGGGATGCTCCTGCCCGGGATTGTAGGGGCCGTGAAAAAGCCGCCCGAAGGCGGCTTTCCTCGCGGGGGCCGGACGCGGGTCAGGCCTGCTGCAGGGCCGCGATCCGCTCCTCGATGGGCGGGTGGGAGGAGAACAGCTTGCCCACGCCGGAGGTGATGCCCATGGCCTGCAGACCCTGGGGCAGTTGGCCAGGCACCATGCCGCCCAGGCGGGCCAGGGCGTTGACCATGGGCTGCTTGCGCCCCATCAGATCGGCGGCGCCACGGTCGGCGCGGAACTCGCGCTGGCGCGAGAACCACGCCACGATGATGGCGGCCAGGAAGCCCAGGACGATGTCCAGCACGATGGTGGTGACCCAGTAGCCGATGCCGGGACCGGTGTTTTCGGAGTCGTTGCGGCGCAGGAAGCTGTCCACCGCATAGCCGATGACGCGCGAGAGGAACACGACGAAGGTGTTCATCACGCCCTGGATCAGGGTCATGGTCACCATGTCGCCATTGGCGATGTGGGCCACCTCGTGGCCGATCACGGCCTCAACCTCCTCGCGGGTCATGCCCTGAAGCAGTCCAGTGGACACGGCCACCAGCGCGTTGTTCTTGAAGGCGCCGGTGGCGAAGGCATTGGGCTCGCCCTCGAAGATGCCGACCTCGGGCATGCCGATGCCGGCCTTGTCGGCGAAACGACGCACGGTGTCGACAATCCAGGCTTCGTCCGCGCTGCGCGGCTCGGTGATCAGCTGCACGCCGGCGCTCCACTTGGCGATCGGCTTGGACAGCAGCAGGGAGATGAACGCGCCCCCGAAACCCATGATCAGGGCGAAACCGAGCAGGGCTCCCAGGTTCAGTCCGTTGGCGGTGAGGTAGCGGTTCACGCCGAGCAGGCTGGCCACGATGCCCAGCACCAGCACGATGGCAAGGTTGGTGGCAACGAACAGGATGATGCGTTTCATTCGAACTCCGCAGGCAAGGGAAAGTTAACTGGCAGGGAAGATAAGGCCAGCGGCCAGGAATGCAAGACAAACCGGGGAAATTGCCGGTTTCTGAAGGGTCTTTCGGCTTACCCGGCGGCCGGTGCGGGCCTGGCCGGGCGAAACACCCCGGTATGGTCGTAGAAGGCCGGGTCGGCATTGGCCGGCCACCACCCCGGCACCCCGAGCACCGGCAGGGGGACGAAGGGCTTGGCGGCCAGCCGATCGGCGGTCAGTGCCGCCGCCAGCCAGGCGTCGGCCTGCTCCAGCCGGGACAGGGGCGCCGGCGCGCGCCAGACATGGGCCGTCATGTCCATGCGGGGCGCGGCCAGCTTCTCCAGGAGGGCGTGCCCGAACAGCACCACCCGCGCCTGGGCCCACAGGGGCCGCAGGTCGACGAACAGGCGCCGCCACTGGCGCGCTAGCAGCGCCTCCCACAGGACGGCGGGTGCATCGAGCAGGGCGCCGTTCTCGTCAAAGACCGTGATCGCGTCGCGCACCGGCCCGCGCACGCCGCCCACGCCATGCAGGGCAATCTGGTCGGCCTGCAGCTCGTTCAGTCGGCGCTTGGCGCAGGGAAAACGCAGCCAGCACAGGCCGTTGAAGAAATCGTGCAGGCCCTCGCGGGTCGGGCACTCGCGCCGCTCGAAGACGAAACGCTCGTAGGCGGCCCCCTCGGGCAGGGCATCTTGCGGCACAAAGCGGACCGCATGCGGGCCCTCCTGCCGGTTCAGGGCCTCGTGCGCCGGCAGGCCCTGTGCGACGCGGGCCGCCACCGCGCGACCCGTCTCGCTCCAGGGTGCGTACCAGGGCGCGCGCCAGTCCAGGGCGCTCAGGCCACTTTCCACGCCAGGGTCTCGCCGCCGCACAGGGGCTTGATCTGCGCCTGACCAAAGGGATAGGTCTCGGGCAGCTGCCAGGGCTCGCGCCTCAGGGTCAGGGTGCCGGTGTTGCGGGGCAAGCCATAGAAATCGGCGCCGAAGTGGCTGGCAAAGCCCTCTAGCTTGTCCAGCGCGCCCGCCGACTCGAAGGCCTGGGCATACAACTCCATGGCCGCAGGCGCGGTGTAGCAGCCGGCACAGCCCGTCGCATGCTCCTTCAGGTGGGCCGCGTGCGGCGCGCTGTCCGTGCCGAGGAAGAAACGCGGGCTACCGCTGGTGGCCGCCTGCACCAGGGCCTGGCGGTGCGTCTCGCGCTTGAGAACCGGGAGGCAGTAGTAGTGCGGGCGGATACCCCCCGTGAAGATCGCGTTGCGGTTGTACAGCAGGTGGTGCGCGGTGATGGTGGCCGCCGTGAGCGAGTCCGCCTGGGCCACGTACTGCGCCGCCTCACGCGTCGTGATGTGCTCCATCACGATCTTCAGTCCGGGGAAGTCGCGGCGCAGCGGGATGAGATGCTGATCGATGAACACCGCCTCGCGGTCGAACAGGTCAATGTCGGACGAGGTCACCTCGCCGTGCACCAGCAGCAGCAGGCCCTCCTTCTGCATGGCCTCCAGCGTGGCGTAGGTCTTGCGGATGTCGGTCACGCCGGCGTCGCTGTTGGTGGTGGCGCCGGCGGGATAGAGCTTCAGGGCCACCACACCGGCATCGCGCGCGCGGCGGATCTCGTCGGGCGGCAGGTTGTCGGTGAGGTACAGCGTCATCAGCGGCTCAAAGCGCTGGCCGGCGGGCACATGGGCCAGGATGCGCTCGCGGTAGGCCGCAGCCTGGGCCGCCGTGGTCACCGGCGGCTTCAGATTGGGCATGACGATGGCCCGAGCGAACTGGGCGGCAGTGTGCGGCACCACGGTGGCCAGGGGGTCCCCGTCACGCAGGTGCGTGTGCCAGTCGTCGGGGCGGGTGATCGTGATCGAAGCGGTCGGGGCGTTCATCCCCGTATTGTGGCCGCTCGCGCGAACCGGGTCTTCGACCTGACCGCGACCCGGCTCAGTGCGCCAGGATCTTGTTCAGAAAATCCTTGGTCCGCGGCTGGCGCGCCTCGGGGTTGCCGAAGAATTCGTCCTTGGCGCAGTCTTCCAGGATGCGGCCGCCCACGTCGATGAAGATGACGCGGTTGGCCACCTTGCGGGCAAAGCCCATCTCGTGGGTGACCACCATCATGGTCATGCCCTCTCGGGCCAAGGTCACCATCACATCCAGCACCTCGCCCACCATCTCCGGGTCCAGGGCCGAGGTCGGCTCGTCAAACAGCATGACGATCGGATCCATCGAGAGCGCACGCGCGATCGCCACGCGCTGCTGCTGCCCGCCCGAGAGCTGGCCCGGAAACTTGTCCTTGTGCGCCATCAGGCCCACGCGATCGAGCATCTTCAGGCCACGCGTCTTGGCCTCGTCAGGCGTGCGCCCCAGCACCTTGACCTGCGCCAGCGTGAGGTTCTCGGTCACCGACAGGTGGGGAAACAGCTCGAAGTGCTGGAACACCATGCCCACACGGCTGCGAAGCTGCGGCAGGTTGGTGGCGGGGTCGTGCAGCGGCACGCCGTCCACGAAGATCTCGCCTTTCTGGATCGGCTCCAGGCCGTTGACGGTCTTGATCAGGGTGGACTTGCCTGAGCCCGAGGGGCCGCACACCACCACCACGTCGCCCTTGTTGATGCTGACCGAGCAGTCCTGCAGCACCTGCACCGGGCCGTACCACTTGGAAACGTTCTTGATTTCGATCATGGCCATGTGTCGTGGCTCCCTCAACGAATGATCTGCACGCGCGCCTGCACCTTGCGCACCAGGTACGACAGGGACAGGCACATCAGGAAGTACACCACCGCCGCCAGCAGATAGGCCTCAACCGGTCGGCCCAGGTTCTTGCCCATGGTCTCGAAGCCCTTGAGCATGTCGTAGGCACCAATTGCATAGACCAGAGAGGTGTCCTGGAACAGGATGATGGTCTGGGTCAGGAACACCGGCAGCATGTTGC
>CAZUKC010000059.1:0-9062 GCA_964620375.1 uncultured Ramlibacter sp.
CCGGCGTGTTGAAGGCGTCGCCCTCTCTCATCACCAACCCGCGGGCGCTGGGGGCGATGGCCGACTTCGCTTACAACCTAGGCGTGGCGCGGTATCGCTCAAGCACTCTGCGTCGCTGCGTAGACGCCCAGGACTGGGACGGCGCCAAGGAGCAGCTGATGCTGTGGGTGCGTGGCGGTGGCAGGGTGCTGCCTGGCCTGGTTCGCCGGCGCAAAGCCGAGGCGGCACTGCTGGCGTAACGCCCCCTCGGGGCATAGAATTCTTGCGGGCAGTCATGCCCGCGAAAAGCCGCTCCAACCGAGCGGCTTTTGCTTTTTGGAGCGTACATGGCTACCGCAAATCCTTTCGACATCAGCACAGGCAAGACCACCGGGTCGACAGGCATTGTGGGCGGAGCCATCACCCAAGGCAGTGCCAACCAACCCGCGCAGTTCAACGTGCAAACGCGCGAGGTCAACGACGGCACAGAGACCACCGAGGGCCGCCTGAATCGCCTTCTGGCCGAGGACAACCCGCTGATGCAGCGGGCCCGTACCGAGGCCTTGCAGAACATGAACCGCCGTGGCCTGGTCAACAGCTCCATGGCGCAAGGCGCGGCGGTGGCTTCGCTCATTGACCGGGCCACACCGATCGCGCAGCAAGATGCGCAGACCTACGCGCAGCGCTCGGTCGAGAACATGAAGGCCATCAACGAAGGCGGCATGTTCAACACCGGCGAGCAAAACAAGTTCGGCCTGCAGTCCAACCAGCAGGCGTTTACCGCTGGTGAGAACGCGTTAGAGCGCCAGCAGCAGTTCAAGTTGCAGAAAGCTCAGCAAGAGTTCCAGTCGGCCGAGTCGGTGCTCAACCGGGCGCAGGAACGGTTCCTGGCTGAGAAGTCGATTGAAGCGCAGAAGGCGTTGCAGGGCGCGCAGCAAGCCTTCACGGCTTCGCAGAATGCGCTGCAGATGGCATTCCAGCAGGCTGAGAACGAAGCCGGGCGGCGCTTCACCGCATCGGAGTCAGCAGCGCAACGCAGCTTTACCTCGCAAGAAAACCAGCTTGACCGGACTCAACAGGCGTCCCTGCAGACGGCGTCGCAAACCTTCCAGGCTTCGCAGTCTGAGAAGGACCGGGCCACGCAGATCATGCTGGCCGACAAGAACATCACGGCGCAGCAGGCGCTGGAGAAGGCGCGGCAAGAGTTCCAGCGCGGTGAGAACGCATTGGATCGCACGCAGCAATCCGCTTTGCAAACCGCAGCACAGAGCTTTCAAGCGTCGCAAGGTGAAAAAGATCGCGCTACGCAGATCATGCTGGCCGAAAAGAACATCACGGCGCAGCAAGCACTGGAGCAATCTCGGCAAGAGTTTCAGGCTCAACAGAACGGCCTGGACCGCACACAAGCAAGCACGCTTGCGGCGGCCAACCGCACGTTCCAAGCCTCTCAAGCAGAGATGGATCGTGCACAGCAGTTAATGTTGACCGACAAAAACATCACGGCGCAGCAGGCCCTGGAGCAGTCGCGGCAGTCGTTCCAAGCAAATCAGTCGGATCTTGACCGCCGTCAACAGCTCACACTGCAGCAAGCCCAGCAGGCGTTTCAGGCCACTCAGGCTCAGCTGGATCGCAACCAGCAAGAGGCCATGGTCCGGCTGCAGGACACGCTGAGCCAGTCCAAGGTCGGCGAGAGCTTTGCGGCCAACATTACCGCCAACACCAGCTCGGCGATCAACGCCATCATGGCTGATGGCAATCTGACGCCCGAGGCCAAGAACCAGGCGATCAATAACGTCATTGCCAACGCCAACAGCACCTTGGCCTGGGGCTCGGCGTTCTACAAGACCGCGATCCCCAACCTCACCCGCGGCGGTACGCCGACAACTGGCGGCACCACAGGCGGGGGCACCACAGGCGGGGGCACCACAGGTGGTGGTACTACAGGCGGCATCGTGGCTCGCAACATGCCCGACCAGTGGGGCCGGCAGCCAGGGGATCCCGACTACGGCCAAGCCCCGTACTTGGTTGAGCAGAGCACCGGTGGCCAATGACCAAGATCGTCTGCCGCAAAGCCAAGATGGGCGACTTGCCGGCGATCGTGGACCTCGCTTGCGAGTCGGTGTCTCGGGATCCGTTGCCGGTCAAGGTCGACCGCGAGTCGATGCTGGAGACGGGCAAGTCGTTGCTCAACCCGGCCCACTTCCTGTGGGTGGCAGAGGACGACGCCGGAAACGTGGTTGGGTCAGTGGCCGCCTGCGCCCAACAGTCGTTCTGGTATCGCGGGCTGCAGTGCAGCGTGATGCTCTATTACACCCGCGTGCCGGGTGCCGGCGCAGCGTTGCTGCGCGAATTCGCTCGGTGGGTGAAATCCCGCTCGGGCATCAAGGTGGCGGTGCTCGAGCTCGAGCCCAGCACCGACATCCGCTTGATCCGGTTCCTGCGCCGACTCGGCTTTGAGCGCAAGAGCATCAACATGAGTTATGTGAGGAGCGCAGCATGAGCAAGGTTGTGAAGGGCGTTGGTCGAGCCATCGGCAACGTCGTCAAAGGCGTCGGCAACGTCGTCAAGAAAGTGGCCTCCTCCAAGTTCGGCAAGATTTTGGTGGGCGCTGCGCTGGTGTACTTCGGCGGCGCTGCGCTGATGGGCGGCTTGGGAGCCGGCGCTGGTACTGGCGTCTCAGGCTTCTTGTCAGGAGCTGGACAGGGGATAGCCAACGCGTGGACCAGTCTCACGGGCGCAGCAAGTAGCGCCTTAGGCGGCAACTTCGCGCAGGCTGGGTCGCAGTTGTCTGCTGGCATTCAAGGTACGACTGCCGCGTCCCAAGGCGTGGGCGGGCTTGTTGGCAACGGCATCACTGCAGGAGCAGGGGGCGGCAGCGGTTTGACCGTACCAACGGCTGGCTCAACAACTGGAGCCGTGGGCGGCAGCACTCTGACTTCAGCGGCGCCGGTTAACTATTCGCTTGCCGGCGGAACGGCAGGGGCTGGAGGTGGTGCTGGCCTGTCCACCGCAGGCGTCAACATCGCCCCGGGCGTGGGCGCTGGCGCAGCCAAACCCGGCCTGCTCAGCAGCTTGATGAACAACATCGCCACCAGCAAGTACACGGCGCCCACGTTGATTCAAGGCGCGTTCCAGCTGGGCGGGGCGGCGCTGGCCAAGAAGGAAGCTGAAGACGCCGATGAGGCAACCCGCGCTAGGTACAACGCCAACATCGGCGGGTTCCGGTACTGAAAGGACAGTCATGCAAGGCTTGATCAAACAGCAGATGGCCCCCGAGAAGGAGGCCATGCCGGCCGAGCAGATGCCGCCCGAGGCCATGGAAGAGATGGAGGAGGGCGAGGGCCCGGATCCCGACACCGACCCCGGCTACACCACCGCGCTGCGATTCGCCATGCAGGCGCTGTATGAGAACAACGCAGCCGACGGCGTGGCGCAATCGCTTCGCACGGCGCGTGACCCGGTCGACGGCCTGGCCAACACGGCCTACGAGATCGTGGCCATCGTGGACGAGCGCACCGAGGGCGCGGTGCCTGACGAGCTCTTCGCGCTGTTGGCCACCAAGATCCTGGGCGAGGTGGCCGACATCGGCGAGGCGGCGGGTGTGCAGTACAAGCCATCGGACATCGCCCTGGCGCTCAAGACCATGATCCTGCGCTACCTGGGCGAGCAGGGCATGGACACCACGCAGTTGCAGCAGGCCATGGACCAGGTGGACCCGGAAGAGTTCAACCGCATGGCCATGGCCGAGGGCGAGGAGGCGTAAATGGCGAGCTACTACGGCCAGGCGCTGATGAACATCGGCTCCATCATTGGCAACAACATGACCCGCAGCATCCAGGAGGATGAGCGTCAGGCGGACCGCCTGGAGCTGCAGCGTGAGCGGGCTGCTGAGCGCGCCGAGCTGCAGCGCGAGCGCCTGGCTGCGCAAGAGCGTCAGGACGCGCTGTACCGGCGCACCGCTGAACAGCAGACTGCTGGCAGGAGTAGTGGTGGTGGCGGCAGGGCGCGCGAGTACACGCCCGACGAGCAGACCCTGATGGCTCTGGAATCGGGGGAGTTTTCCAGCCAGGCTGACGTTGACAAGTTCAAAGCCGCGGCAAAGTCTGGGGATTTTTCTGGCTACCAGCGGGAGGTGACGCGGTTTAGCCGGTTGCAAGACGACACCGCCGGCCCCAACGACGAGTACAGCGACGCCATTTCCCGCAAGCAGGCGATGCTTGTAGAGGAGAAGGTCAAAGAGTACCCCCCTGGTTTTGACAAAGAAATTCAGTCCAAGGCGCGGGTGCTGGCCAACATCGCCCGCGAGAGCGTGCAGGGCAAGGACCTGAAGGACGTCAACGAAGGGCGCCAAAAAGAGTTTGAGCTCGGCGTTGGCCAAGGCGTTCTGGCCGGTGCGATGCCGATGGGCCGTGGCTCTGGTGCTGTGGCTTCGATGGCTGGCAAGCCCATCGTCGACGTCAAGGACGGCACTGCGTTCAATCAGTACACCGGCACGATGCAGACTACCGACAAGGGCAAGTCTGAGATCCGCGAGAACGACGCCCAGACAGCGAAGTACAGCGCCGAGGCACGCAAGGTCATCTCTGAGGCCACCGGCGCGCTGCAGAAGGGCGCCACGCAGGAGAAGCTGGCGACCATGCTGTCATCGCTGAACAAGCTGGCTGAAAGCACGGACCTGAACGACGCTGGCCGCAAGCGCGTCCAAGAGCTGCAGATGTCCATCGTTGACGCGATGAAGACCAACGTGGACGGTCGCAGCGGCGCTGCTGCGGACAAGGGCAAGCCGTCTGAGGCGGATGCCCACGCTGAAGCGCAGCGCGCACTTGCCACCGGCAAGATCACTTTGGACGACGTCAACAAGCGCCTGACCGGCGCGGGCTACAAGCCTTTGCCTGCTGACGCTGGCAAGGCCGGGGCGCCCAAGCCTGGCGCAGCTCCGGCGCCCACAGCTGCGCCAGCGCCTCGCCAGGAGGTGCAGCCCGCTCCTGACTCCAGGGTGGGCAAGGCAAGGCAAGCGCAGGCCGAGGCGGCGGCTACAAAGCAGGCTTGGGATGACGAGCAGAGATCTAAAGCCAGCACGGCATTTGCTGAGCTGGATTTGAAAGACCGCCTTGCAGCAAGCAAGCTGCAAGCATCTCCTCTGTTTGCGTACCTAACCCTCGAGCAGAAGAAGGCCATCTACAACGCGGTCAACAGCCGCTGACGTTAGGAGCACGCATACATGTCCGGCCTCTTCGACGACATCATTTCGCCCACGACAAAACGCTCGGGCGGATTGTTCGACGATGTCTTTTCGCAAGAGGAAGAGGAGCGCAAGCGGCGTGAGCAGGAGAAGTCCGGATTCTTCAGCGGCCTGGGCTCTGCTGTTGCGGAAGGCGCTGAGAAGACCTACCGCTCTGCACGTGCGGCGCTCAGCACCTATCTGAACATCGGCGACGACGTCGTCACTCAGGCGGGCGAAACGGCGCGCATTGAGAAGGACTCTCGCGCCAGCGACCTCAAGGCGCTGAAGCAGGACATCCAGCAGCGCAAGCTGTTCGACGACGACTCCATCTGGTCCGGCATCAAGAACGTCGCCGGTGCGGTGGTCGACAACCCACGTGGCGCCGCGCAGCTGGTCGCCGAGCAGGCGCCCAACTCCGCCGTCGCCTTGGGTTCCGGTCTCGCCGGAGCCAAGGGCGGCGCGCTCGTGGGTTCGGCTTTCGGACCAGTCGGCACGGCAGTGGGCGGAACCGTCGGTTTCCTTGCTGGCTTGTTCGGCGCCAACGCGCTGCTCGAGACTGGCGGCAAGGCGATCGAAGCCAGCCAGGACAAGCAGTTCACGCCTGAAGAGCGCAGCCAGGCCATCCGCGAGGGCACGACCAAGGGCGCGGTGATTACCGCGGTTGACGCGGCCACGCTTGGCGCGAGCAAGTTCGTGCTGGGTGCGGCCAACCGGGCGGTGGAACAGGCCACGGTGCGCACGCTGAGCGACGCTGGCGTGGACGCGGCCAAGGCGGCTGCCTCCATCCGCCAGGCTCAGCGCGAGGCCCTGGAGGCGAGCCGCGGGGCTACCCGCCAAGCCACGCAGGAAGCCGTGGAGAAGGCCACTGTCGACGCCATGGGCAAGGCGGGCCTATTGAAGCCCGATCTCGTCTCGGCCGTGCAGGCTGCGCAGAAGAGCGCGTTCGACACCACGACCACGTTGGGCAAGCGCGCCGGCCGGGGCGGTGCCGCGCTGGGCCTCCAGTCGTTCGGTGAAGGCTTTGGTGAAGGCCTGGGTGAGTACGCCGCCACGGGCAAGTTCTCGCCGACGGAGGCCGTGCTGGAGAGCGTGGCCGGGCTGAGCATGAGCCTGCCCGAGCTCTACGTCGCCAAGGGGCTCAACGCTCCGGGCGAGCTGACCTCCGCCTACTCCGCCCGCCGCCCTGACGCACCACCGGCGCCGCCTCCCGCACCTGGCGCGCTGGAGCAGCTAGGGACGGCGACGCAGGACCTCGAACAGTCGGTCACCAGCTACCTGACGCCGAACGACGTGATGCAGTCCGCCAGCGTCGACGAGGCGATCGCCAAGGCCACGGAGCTCGCGGCCGCGCCACTGCCCAGCCCCACGTTGGACGAGCGGATCCTTGCCGCTGATGCGCCAGGCCTGGTGTCCCGCCAGCTCGAGATCCAGCGCCAGCTGGACGAGCAGGCTGGCCTGAACGTCGCGCCGTCGCTGGCACGCGCAGAGCTGCCTCCGATCCCAACGGCAGCGCCCGCCCCGGTGCAGCGCGCCATCGACCGCGAAACGCAGCTGCTGGGGCAGCGCGACGGCACGCCGGCCAACCCAATCCCTGAGCGCTTGCGCCTGGACGCACAACGGCGCGATGAAGCCGCCAGCTTGATCGAGTCCAACCCGCAAGCCACTCCCGACATCCTGGCCCGTGCCAACGCTCTGCGCGCCGAGGCGCAGAGCCTGCGCACGCGTGCCGACGAGATCGCCGCAACGAGTGCTGCCAGCGCGCAGCCCGCTGCCGGCACGCAGTTTGAGCGCGAGCAGCTCGACGCCCAGGCCGCGGTCAACCGCGAGATGCGCCTGCCGGAGCGGGAGTCTGCGGCTGCCAAGTACGCCGACCTCACGCCGATGACGCCGCTGCAAGCGCGGCAGCGCCTGGTTGTGCTGCAGGACCAAAGCGGTCAGCCGCTCAGCTTGGAGATCACTCCGCACCCCTCGCAGAAGGGCGCGTTTGCCATCGCCGAGCGCGAGCTGCTGTCGGCTTCTGATCTGGATCTCGCCGCGCCCGCGCCGGCTCCGGTGTCGGCTGCCGAAGCGCAGAACCGCATCGAGTCGGCCGAGCTCGGCGGCCGCGAGCAGCGGCGCAAGCGCCTGGACGAGGCACGCCAGATCGTTGTCACGCGGGCGCTGAAGAACGTCGAGGAGCGCGGCGGCGTCGCGTCACCGCAGGAAGCGCAGATCTTCCAGGAGGCAAATCTCGGTCGGCCTTACGACAGCATCGACGAAAGCCTCGCGCCCAAACCTGGCCTGGTTCTCCCGCGGATGGAAGAGCGCGGCCCGGCCACGACCAGCGCCGGCATCATCATCGACAGTGGAGTGTCGACAGGTAACCGCAACCGCCAAGCACGCGGTTTCGGAGTCAACGCCGCTCTCGATTTTGCGCCGACCGGGCTGCAGGCCACGACGTCGCTCGGCGCAGCGCCCGACACCCGTGTCGACAGCCTCGAGCCCACCGGGCTGGTGCGTGCGCTTGACGAGCCTGCCCCCACGGGCGGCCGCTCGGCGACAAAGCAGTCCGAGATTCCGGCGGCCCCAGGCATTCCAGGGGTGGCCGACACTCTTAACGTCAACACCCAGGGCCAAGCCGGCGCAACCGACACGCAGAACCAAACCCTGCTTGGCGATCCCCAAGACCTCGGCACGGAGTTGGCCAAGCAGCGCGTCGCTGCGGGTTACCAGGCGCCCAAGCTCGACAAGCCCTCCAAGGGCCGCGTCGTCACGTCCAGCGCCAAGATGTCCAGCGCACGCCCGACCGGGCCGGGCGCCACGGGCACGCTCGACGACAACGGGGTGCAGCACACCTACACGGTGGTCGACCCGGGCAAGCTGGGCACCCCTGGCAAGATGATCAGCCAGGTGGCGCGCATCTTCGGCAAGAAGCTGGTGGTGTTCGAGTCCGACTCGCTGCAGTCCGATGGCTTTGTTCTGGATGACGACAGCTCCACGGTCTACCTCAACGCGAAGTCCAGCGTGTCGCCTCTGGCTGTGTTCGGCCATGAGATGGTGCATTTGCTCAAGCGGGACAACGCGCCGGCTTACGCGGCCCTCGAGGCGGTGGTTCAGCGCAATGTCGACGCCAAGGGCATGGAGCGATTCCAAGCCGACTACGGCCAAGGCGCGAATCTCGAAGAGCTCGCTTCCGACCTGACCGGCAACCGGTTCCAAGAGCCTGAGTTCTGGACCGACGTCTTCAACGAGATCGCGGCGCAGAACCCCACCGGCGCAAGGGCGGTGATCCTGCGCGTGGCCGCTGCGTTGAACAAGGCGGTCAACGCGTTCAAGCGCGCCGTCTCTGGCCAGGGGTTCCAGGCTGACAGCTACGTCAAGGACCTGGATGCCGTGAAGGCTGCGGTCAAGACCGCGGTGGTGCAGTACGCCCAGCAGCAGCGCGAGCCGGCCATGCGCATGGAGGCCGAGCTCATGCGTGCGGAGAGCCAGGTGAACCTCACCGCTGGTTCTTCTTCGCCCGCAAGTGTTAGCCAAGCTGCCCCTGCGACAGCGGACGCGACAGCTGCGCAAACACCCGCTGCACCGACACGCACGACGGCGGCCGCCACGTCGGTTGACGACGAGCTGGCCGAGGTCGAGGCGCAGTCGGCACGGTTCAGTCGGGTTCGCAGTGCGGTGCCTGAAGAAACCGAGATCAGCACGCAGAACCCGCAGGCGGTAAACCGTCTGTACAACCCCATCGACGACATGCTGTCGATTGATGAGGCGGCGGTGCGCGAAGCCATGGCGTTGCCGGTCAAGTCGGGCAAGACGCCGCTGGCCGAAAGCATTACCAACGCCATCCTCGGCTACGGCTTCGTTCCCCGTGACACGCCCC
>CAZUKC010000060.1:0-9035 GCA_964620375.1 uncultured Ramlibacter sp.
CGAACTACATCTCGGCCACCCTGGCCCTGTACCTGGACATCTTCAACGTGTTCCAGGGTCTGCTGGCGCTGCTGGGCCTGACCAGCGGCAACAACGACTGACGCGGTTTTCACACCCGCCGCGGGGCCGCAAGGGCCTCGCCTACCCCAGGGCCCACACGGGCCCTTTGTTTTGTCCTACACCCGTGTAGGTCCTCTGACCGGTCGCGGCCCGATGGGGTCCGCTAGGGTGACGGGATGCGATCCGGGCCCGTGCACGACGCCGAGATGCCGGTGCTCCAGGCACGCGGGCTGTGCCGCAGTTACGGCCAGGGCGAGGGGGCGGTGCACGCCCTGCGCGACGTGAACCTGGACATCGCCGCCGGTGAATTCATGGTGCTGCTCGGGGCCTCCGGCAGCGGCAAGTCGACGCTGCTGAATCTGCTGGGCGCGCTGGACCGGCCGACCCGCGGCGAGTTGCGCTTTCGCGGCCTCGCGCTGCACGGCGCGGACGACGACACCCTGACCCGCTATCGCCGCGACCACGTGGGCTTCGTCTTCCAGTTCTACAACCTGATTCCGAGCCTGACCGTCGCCGAGAACGTGGCCCTGGTGACGGAGATCGCACCCTCGCCCATGCCGGTGGACGAGGCGCTGGACCGGGTGGCGCTGCTGCCGCGTCGGGACCATTTCCCCTCGCAGCTGTCTGGGGGGGAGCAGCAACGGGTGGCGATCGCGCGGGCGATCGCCAAGCGGCCCACGCTGTTGCTCTGTGACGAACCGACGGGGGCGCTGGACTACGCCACCGGTAAGCTGGTGCTGGAGCTGATCGCCCGGGTCAACGAGGCGTTCGGGACCACCGCGGTGGTGATCACGCACAACGCCGCGATCGCGGGCATGGCGGACCGGGTCGTGCGGATGGTCGACGGACGAATCGACCGCATCGAGCGGCCCGAGCGGCGGCTCACGCCTGCCGAACTGGCCTGGTGACGATGCACACGCTCGATCGCAAGGTCCTGCGCGATCTGCGCCTGCTGTGGAGCCAGGCCGTGACCATCGCCCTGGTCGTGGCCAGCGGCATCGGTGGCTTCGTCGCGACGCAGTCGGCGGTGCGATCGCTGGCGCAGGCGCGCGACGATTTCTACGCCCGCGCCGCCTTCGCGGACGTGTTCGCGGCGGTGCGGCGCGCACCGCTGGCCGCTGGTCGACAGCTCGCACAGATCCCGGGGGTGGCGCAGGTGCAGCTGACGGTGGAAGCCGCTGCGCGGCTGACGGTCCCTCGCACCGGCGATCCGGTGGTGGGCCAGATGATCGGACTGGACGCGGCACAGGCGCCGCGGATCAACCGGGTCAGCCTGCGCCAGGGTCGCTGGCCCCAGCCCGGCACGGGCGAGACCCTGGAGGCCGTGATCAGCGAGGGCTTTGCCCTGGCACACGACCTGAAACCGGGCGACGGGCTGCTGGCGCTGGTCCAGGGTCGGCAACTGCGGCTGCAGGTGACCGGGATCGCCCTGTCACCGGAGTACGTCTTTGGCGGGCTGATGGGGATGCCGGACCGGCGCGCCTTCGGGGTGGTGTGGTTGGACCGGGAGGCACTGGCCGCCGTCACCGACATGCGCGGGGCCTTCAACCGGGTGGCCCTCCAACTGGCGAGCGGTGCCCGCGTCGCGGCGGTGATGGACGAAGTCACCCGCGAGTTGGCCCGCTACGGGGGGACACCCGCCCACGGCCGCGACGAGCAAGCGTCGCATGTCATGCTGGACAACGAGATCGCCGAGCAGCGGGTGATGGGGAACGTCCTCCCGGCGATCTTCCTGGGGGTCGCGGGTTTCCTGATGCACATGGTGATCGCTCGCCTGGTCGCCACCCAGCGTGAGCAGGTGGCCACGCTCAAGGCACTGGGCTACACCAGCGCAGTACTGGCCGGGCACTACCTGGCGCTGGTCGCACCCATGGTGCTGGGCGGGTGGCTGGCGGGCTTGGCCCTGGGCGCCTGGATGGGCCATGGACTGACAGCGCTCTATGCCGACTTCTTCCGGTTCCCCGACTTCCGCTTCGCCGTCGCAGGCGACCTGGCGTTGCTGGCGCTGGGATTGGTGGTGCTCACGGCGATCGCCGGCACGCTTTCGGCGGTCGCAGCCACGCTGCGGCTATCGCCGGCGCAGGCGATGCAAGCGCCGGCACCTGGGCGCTACCGGCACGCGCTGCTCGAACGCCTGCCTGGGCTGCACCTGTCACCGGCGCTGCGCATGATCCTGCGCAACATGGCGCGGCGACCCTGGCGCACGGCGGCAACGATCGGCGGTATCGCGTGCGCGATGGCCATCGTGATCATGGGTCACTTCTTCCGCGATGCGGTGGAGGCGATCGTGGACACACAGTTCAATCTGGCCCTGCGCGGCGACGTGACGGTGTGGACGCTCGATCCGGTGCCGGTAGGCGCACAGCGCGAACTCGAGCGCCTGCCGGGGGTGCTGCAGGCCGAGCCGGCGCGGCGGGTGGCGGTGCGCTTTGTCCGGGGCACGCGCAGCGAGCGAGGCAGCATCGACGGGCGTCCCCAGTGGCCGTCGCTGCAACGCCTGATCGATGCAGAAGGCCGGCAGGTGCCCATGGGCACCTACGGTCTGGTCATGACCGACCGACTGGCGCGCAAGCTGGACGTGCGTCCGGGGGACCTGATCACCGTCGAGATCCGCGAGGGTCGGCGCGGCGTGCACGAGGTGGTGCTCGAGCGCACTGTCAGTGACATGTTCGGACTGAACGCCTTCATGGACCGCGAGACGCTCAATCGGCTTCTCGGGGACGACGATATCGCCACGTCCTTCACCCTGAGGGTGCACCAGGACGCGATCGCATCCTTGCTGCGGATCACGCAAGGCTTGCCACAGGTGGCGGGCGCCTTCAGCAAGGCCACCCTCCTGCGCAATATGCAGGAAGTGACGGCCCGCAACGTTCTGATCATGAGCAGCCTGCTGACCGCCTTCGCTCTGGTGATCGCGGTCGGTGTTGTCTACAACAACGCACGCATTGCGTTGGCCGAGCGCAGCTGGGAGCTGGCGAGCCTGCGGGTGCTGGGCCTGAGTCGTTCCGAAGTCTCGGGACAGCTTCTGGGCGAGCTCGGGCTGTCGCTGCTGCTGGCCCTGCCCGCGGGCATGGCCCTGGGCTGGGGACTGACCCATGCGGTCGTCGGGTGGGTCCAGTCGGACCAGCTGCTGTTTCCGGTGGTGATACGCCCGCCCACGTATGCCGGGGCAGCACTGGCCGTGACGGCGGCCGCACTGGCCAGCGCGCTGGTGGTGCGCCGGCGCATCGACCGGCTGGACCTGGTGGCCGTGCTCAAGACCCGGGAGTGAGGCGGTGAAGACGCGCAAGCGCTGGCTCCTGATCCTGGCTCTGGTCGGCACGGCCGCTCTCCTGGCGTGGGCCTTCACGCCACGGCCGCCACAGGTCGAGGCCGAGGCGGTCACGTCGGGTCGGTTCGAGCAGTCCGTCGAGGAAGAAGGACGCACCCGGCTTCAGGAAGTCCATCGGATTTCGGCCCCGGTCGCCGCACGCCTGCTGCGCATCGACCTGCGTGAGGGCGACCGGGTCCTGGCGGGACAGCCGGTGGCCACGCTGCGGCCGGTGCTGTCACCCCTGCTGGACGCGCGCAGTCTCGCGCAGGCACGGGCCGAGCTCAGGGCCGCACGGGCGGCAGCCGACGCGGCACAGGCACGTCTGGCGCGGTCGCGGGTGTCGCTGGAGCTGGCGCTGTCGCAAGCGGCACGCAGCGAGCGGCTGGCGAACCAGGGCTTTCTGTCGCCGGCCCGCGTGGAGGCCGACCGGTTGGCGGTCCGTGCAGCCCAGCGTGACGTGCAAGCCGCCGAGTCCGAGCATGTTCTGGCCTTGCAGGAGCAGGCGCGGGCCGCCGCGTCGGTGACGCCGGACCCGGCGGGTGCCGCCGGGCCCGACCTGGTGCTGCGCGCACCCGCCCGCGGCGTCATTCTGCGGATCGCGTCGCGCAGCGAGGCCACGCTGGCACCGGGCGCGCTGGTGATGGAGGTGGGTGAGCCGCGTCCCCTCGAGATCGTGGTGCCGCTGCTCACGGCCGACGCGATGTCGGTGCGCGCCGGTAGCCCTGCGGTGATCGAACGCTGGGGCGGTCCGCCAGTGCCCGCCCGCGTGCGCCGAGTGGAGCCCGCGGCGTTCACCCGCGTGTCTGCGCTGGGCATCGAGGAACAACGGGTGAACGTGCTGCTGGACGTGCAACAGGCGCCCGCGCAGTGGCAGGACGTGGGGGACGCGTTCCGGGTGAACGTGAGGATCGTGACGGACCGCGCGGATAACGCGGTGCTGGTGCCGGTGGGAGCTTTGTTCGCCCGACCCGACGGTACCCTGGCGGTTTACCGGCTGGAGGGGGGACGGGCCCGCCTGCAAACCGTGCGATTGGGCGGACGCGACAACCGCGTGGCTTGGGTCCGCGAGGGGCTGGTGCCGGGCCAGCGCGTCATCGTGTACCCGCCGCCACAGGTCGGCGATGGCGTGCGGGTGCGCGAACGCAGGCCCTGATCAAGCCGCGCGCTCGAACACCGCCATCGACTCCACATGTGCGGTGTGCGGGAACATGTTCACCACCCCCGCCGCGGTGCAGCGGTAACCGGCCTGGTGCACCAGCAGGCCGGCATCGCGGGCCAGCGTGGCGGGGTTGCAGCTGACATAGACGATGCGCTGGGGCGGCGTCCAGCCTGCAACCGTCGACGGATCCTGGTGGATGTCGGCCAGCGCCTTGGCCAGAGCAAAGGCCCCCTCGCGCGGCGGATCGACCAGCCACTTGTCGGCCACGCCGTCCGACGCCAGCAGCGCCGGCGTCATCTCGAACAGGTTGCGCGCCACGAAGCGGGTGGGGGCGACGGCACGGGTGCGGTTCTTCTCGAGGTTTTCGCGCGAGCGGGCCACCAGGGCCTCGCTGCCCTCGATGCCCAGCACCTCACCGGCCTGGGTGGCGATGGGCAGGGTGAAGTTGCCCAGGCCGCAGAACCAGTCGATCACGCGCTCGGTCTTCGCCGGCGCGAGCAGGCGCAGGGCCTGCGACACCAACACCTGGTTGATGAAGGGATTGACCTGGGTGAAGTCGGTGGGCTTGAACGGCATGGTGATGCCGAACTCGGGCAGGGTGTAGGCGAGTTGCGCCCCCGGGTCGAGCAGGTGGACGGTGTCGGGCCCCTTGGGCTGCAGCCACCACTGCACGCCCAGATGATCGACTGCGAAGGCACGCAGCTTGGCCGTGTCGCCCGGCGAGAGGGGCTCGAGGTGACGCAAGACCAGCGCGATCAGGGGGCGGCTCGGATCCGCCGCGTCCACGCCGCAGGCCAGCTCGATCTGCGGGCAGGTCTCGATGGCGTCGAGGCTGGCGATGAGGGCGCGCAGCGGTAGCAGCAGGTCGCTCACCAGCGGCGGGACGACATGGCACTCGCGGATATCGGCCACGTAGCGGCTCTTGCGCTCGTGAAACCCCACCAGGACAGCCCCCTTCTTGCGCACATGGCGCACCGAGAAGCGGGCGCGCCAGCGATAACCCCAGGCGGGCCCTTCGATCGGGCGCAGCACGGTCTCGGGCTTGACCTTGCCCAGGTGCCAGAGGTTGTCCTCGAGCACGCGCTGCTTGACCGCCACCTGGGCGCCCACGTGCAGGTGCTGCATCTTGCAGCCGCCACAGGCGCCTTCGTGCAAGCCGAAATGCGGGCACTGCGGCTTCACGCGCTGCGAGGACTGACGGTGGATGGCCGTGAGCGAGGCCTGCTCCCAGTTGTTCTTCTTGCGGTGGACGTTGGCGGAGACGAGCTCGGTGGGTAGCGCGCCGTCGATGAACACCACCTTGCCGTCGGGGCGGCGGGCCACACCCTGGGCGTCGAGGTCCAGGGCGTCCACGGCCAGCCAGCCCTCGGGGCCAGCCGCCGCGCCCACGGGTTGATCTGCTTGCGATGACATCCGTCGATTGTCCCTTACACCGCGGGCGCGTCCGCCCCTGCCCCACCGAGGGTCATCGGTTTTCGTAACATCGGCCCCCTACGACCCCAGGAGACCCCATGCCCCAACACCCGAAGTACTCCAACAGTCCCAGCCGAGACCTGCGACGCCTCTACCAGCTGATCGACGACCTGGAGTGCTACGGCCTCGTACACGAGGAGATCCACCAGAACATCGACCACGTGATGTCCAGGCTGCACCCCGAGGCCACCCGGGCCCTGATACGCCAGGAAACTGGGGCGCAGGACGATGGGGCGATCGAGGACAACGCTTTCATTCCGGGGGCGCGGGCGCTGTTTCACTACGTGAGCGCGGACGACCGGCCCCAGTTCATTCAGGATCTGCGCAACCTGATCGCGTACTGGATGTTCTCCGACGACTGGCGTGCCGACACCGTGGTCGACCTGCTGCGCGCCGAACGGGACATCGCCGCCTACCACCAGCACGTGATGGTCGTCGAAGACACCGACACCCTGGACCGCTACGACCGCAGCCGCCGAACGGTGTGGTTTCCCAGCGAGGTCAAGCCGGCGCGCCCGGGCGCCTACGAGATCTCGCCGACCGGCTACGACCCCCGGCATGGCGGCTTCGCCTACTGGGACGGCCGGCGCTGGTATGGCTCGAAGGTGATGCTGGCCGATTGCCTGGCGCAGCCCCGCACCGACGCCTACGCGGCTCGCTGGGACTACTGCTGGCGCGGCTTCCTGGAGCCGCAGGACTGAGGCGCTCGCCCCGGGGTCAGACCCAGGCGGCGAGGTACTCCTGCCAGTGCGTCTCCTGGGGCGCGAGTTCGCCCAGGGTGGACTTCACCCGCTCGATCTCCTGCGCGTACTCGGTCTCGGTGAGACCGCCACGCAGCAGCTGGTAGCGGCAGTACACCAGGTAGGTGTTCATCACATCGGTCTCGCAGTAGCGGCGGATGTCCTCGAGCTTGCCCTCGCGGTAGGCGGTGTACACCTGCGATCCGTCCATCCCAAGCTTGCCGGGAAAGCCGCACAGCTTGGCCATTGCGTCCAGCGGCGCGTTGGCGCGAGGCTGGTACAGCGCCAGGACGTCCATGAGGTCCAGGTGCCGTGTGTGGTAGCGGCCGATGTAGTTGTTCCACTTGAACTCGCGGTCGTCCTCGCCCTGGTCCCAGAACTTGGAGGCCACCAGGCCGTGGCGCAGCGCGCGGTAATTGAGTACCGGCAGGTCAAAGCCGCCGCCGTTCCAGCTCACGAGCTGGGGCACATGCTTTTCGAGCGTGTTGAAGAACTGCTGGATCACGCGCGCCTCGCTGGCGCCGTCGCGGTCGACGAAGGAGTGCACGCGCAGGCCCTCGCTGCCGCGAAAGACAGCGCTGATCACCAGCACGCGCTGCAGGTGGTGGGGCATGAAGTCACTGTGGCCCTTGGCCTGGCGCTCCTGCACCCAGGCCTCGTAGACCTGGTCGTCACTGACCGACGGCGGGTCACCGCGTACCGCTCGCAGACCGGCGATGTCGGGGATGGATTCGATGTCAAAGACCAGGACGGGCCAGCTCATGGCGGTGCTTTCTGCAAGGGGATGGAATCAGGCGGCCGACAACAGCACTACGGCGCGCGCCTCGATGCTGCGGCCCTCGCCCACCGGGCCCATCTTCTCGGCGGTCTTGGCCTTGACGTTGACCTGGGCGGTGTCAATGGCCAGCACCTGGGCGATGCGTGCGCGCATGGCCTCGATGTGCGGTGCCAACCGGGGCGCCTGCGCGATGACGGTGCTGTCCAGATTCACCAACTGCCAGCCCTGTTCGCGCACGCGGCGGGCGGCCTCGGCCAGGAGCATCGCGGAATCAGCACCGCGGAAACGCTCGTCGGTGTCGGGGAAGTGCCGGCCGATGTCGCCCAGGCCTGCGGCGCCCAGGAGGGCGTCGGTGATGGCGTGCAGGAGCGCGTCGGCATCCGAATGCCCCAGCAGGCCCTTGTCATGCGGGATGGTCACGCCCCCCAGGACCAGCGGCCGTCCGGCCACCAGGGCGTGCACGTCCCAGCCCTCTCCGATGCGAAGTTTCATGTCTCGTGTGTCCTGGGTGAGGAAAGCAGGGCCTGCGCCAGCGCGAAGTCTTCGGGCCAGGTGACCTTCAGGTTGCGCGCGGATCCCGGCACCAGCCGGGGCTGCAGGCCAGCGGACTCGATCGCGCTGGCCTCGTCTGTGATGGCGCTGCCGGCGGATTCGATGGCCTGGGCCAGCATGGCCAGGCGGAACATCTGGGGCGTCTGGGCCAGCCAGTGCCCCTCGCGCGGGAGGGTGGCGGCGACGCGTCCCTCGGGGCCATGCTTGAGGGTGTCGGCCAGGGGCTGGGCCAAAAGCCCTCCCACCGGGTCGTCCAGGCAGGCATCGATGAGGCGGCCCACCAGGGCCGGGGTGATGAGGCAACGCGCGGCGTCGTGCACCAGCACCCAGTCGGTGTCGGCAGCGCCACGCCGGCGCAGTTCGCGCAGGCCGCCCAGGACGCTGGCCGCGCGGGTGGGACCGCCGCAGTCGGCCACCTGCACCTGCGCGGGCAGGCCCTCCAGGCGGGCCAGGGTGTCGTCGCCCGGGGCCACGACCACCAGCACGCTGGCCAGGCGCGGCACCTGGGCAAAGGCGGCCAGGGTGTGGGCCACCAAGGGCTGGCCGGCCAGGGTCTGGTACTGCTTGGGCACTTCGGTGCCGGCGCGGCTGCCGCTGCCCGCGCAGGGGATCAGGGCGTGTAGCCGAGGGGGGATGGGGGGGGTGGCGGTCATGGGCGGGCTCGGGACTCCCCATTCTAGAATCCGGGCCGTGACACCCCACGCCGGCTGGCGCGGGGTGTTTGCCATTTGCACCTCAACCCCATGGATCTCCCCAGGCTCTCCCCCGGCAAGCGCTACGCCCTGCCCCGACCCGCCGGCTCGGCCGACGCCCTCCTGTTGGCGCGCCAGGCCGAGCGTGACAAGGCCGCAGGTCAGCGCACCGCCATCGTCACCGGTGACGCGGTCGACGCGCAGCGCCTGGTGGAGGAGATTCCGTTCTTCGCGCCCGACCTGAGCTGTTGCCTGTTTCCGGATTGGG
>CAZUKC010000061.1:0-9011 GCA_964620375.1 uncultured Ramlibacter sp.
AGCTGCAACGCAATGCCATCGTGCAGGTGCTGCCCAAGGGCACCGTCAAGTAAGCGGCCACGCCCGCGCCTTCGGGCCGGCTCCCTGCGCCGGCCCGCCTGAACCACCAACCTCATGAACCGCTACCCGGTCTGGAAATACGCGATCCTGCTGGTCGCCTTGCTCGTGGGCATCCTCTACACGCTGCCCAACTTCTTCGGCGAGGCGCCGGCAGTGCAGGTCTCGGCCGGCAAGGCCACGGTGAAGGTGGACACCGGCACCCTGAACCGTGTCGAGCAGGCCCTGGCGTCCGCCAGCCTCCAGGCGCAGTCGGTCGCCCTCGAGGGCAGCTCGATCCGCGTGCGCGTGGACAGCACCGACACCCAGCTCAAGGTCAAGGACGCCCTGCAGCGCGCCCTGAACCCCGACCCGGCCGACCCCAGCCATGTGGTCGCCCTGAACCTCATCTCCGCCTCGCCGGCCTGGCTCAGCGCCTTGCACGCGGCACCGATGTACCTGGGCCTGGACCTGCGCGGCGGCGTGCACTTCATGCTGCAGGTGGACATGCCCGGCGCCCTGACCAAGAAGACCGAGGCTTTCGCCGGCGACCTGCGCCTGTCGCTGCGCGAGGCCAACATCCGCCACGGCGGCGTGAGCCGCAGCGGCCAGACCCTGGAGGTGCGCTTCCGCGAAGCCGCCACCCTGGAGCAGGCCCTGCGTCGCGTGGCCGACCAGTTCCCCGACCTGCAGGCCAGCGGCGGCCCAGACGGCGGCGAGTTCAAGCTCGTCGCCAGCCTCAAGCCCGAAGCCGCCCGCAAGGTGCAGGAACAGGCCCTCAAGCAGAACATCCTCACCCTCCACAACCGGATCAACGAACTCGGCGTGGCCGAACCCGTGATCCAGCAGCAGGGCCTGGACCGTATCGTCGTGCAGCTGCCCGGCGTGCAGGACACGGCCAAGGCCAAGGACATCCTGGGCCGCACCGCCACCCTGGAGATGCGCCTGGTCGACGAGAGCACCGAGGCGCGCGCCGCCGAGACGGGCTCGGGTCCGGTGCCCTTCGGCTCCGAGCGCTTCCTGGAGCGTGACGGCCGTCCCATCATCCTGAAGAAGCAGGTCATCCTCACCGGGGACAGCCTCACCGACGCGCAGCCCGGTTTCGACTCGCAGACCCAGCAGCCCAAGGTCGACCTGACCGTGGACGCCAAGGGCGGGCGCATCATGCGCGACACCAGCCGCGAGAACCTCAAGAAGCGCATGGCCATCGTGCTCTTCGAGAAGGGCAAGGGCGAGGTGCTGACCGCGCCCGTCATCCAGGGCGAGTTGGGCAACCGCTTCCAGATCTCGGGCTCCATGACGGTGCCCGAGGCCAACGACCTGGCCCTGCTGCTGCGCGCCGGCTCGCTGGCCGCGCCCATGGAGATCATCGAGGAGCTCACCATCGGCCCCACCCTGGGCGCCGAGAACATCGCCAAGGGCTTTCACAGCGTGGCCTGGGGCTTTGCCGCCATCGTCGCCTTCATGGCGATCTACTACATGCTGTTCGGCCTGATCTCGGGCATCGCGCTGGCCGTCAACCTGCTGCTGTTGGTGGCCATCCTGTCCATGCTGCAGGCCACGCTCACCCTGCCGGGCATGGCGGCGATGGCCCTGGCCCTGGGCATGGCCATCGACTCCAACGTCCTGATCAACGAGCGCATCCGCGAGGAACTGCGCAACGGCGCCGCACCGCAGGCGGCCATCCACACGGGCTACGACCGCGCCTGGGCCACCATCCTGGACTCCAACGTCACCACGCTGATCGCGGGCGTGGCGCTGCTGGCCTTCGGCTCGGGCCCGGTGCGTGGTTTTGCGGTGGTGCACTGCATCGGCATCCTGACTTCGATGTTCTCGGCGGTGCTCTTCTCGCGCGGCCTGGTCAACCTCTGGTACGGCCGGCAGAAAAAGCTCAAGTCGGTGTCGATCGGTACCGTCTGGCGCCCGTCGAAGGACGAGCTCGCCGCCCCGAGCAGCAAGGGAGCCTGAGCATGCAATTCTTCGTTCCGGCATCACGTGCGCGCGCGCACATGAGCCTTCTCTGAAAACTCCGGAAGGAAAGCAAAGTGGAGTTTTTCAAGATCCGGCGGGACATCCCGTTCATGCGGCACGCGCTGGTGTTCAACATCATCTCGTTCCTCACCTTCGCCGCGGCGGTGTTCTTCCTCTTCACGCGGGGCCTGCACCTCTCGGTGGAATTCACCGGCGGCACGGTCATGGAGGTCGGCTACAGCCAGCCGGCCAACGTGGAGCAGATCCGTCAGACCGTGGCGGGCCTGGGCTACAGCGACGTACAGGTGCAGAACTTCGGTACCGCACGTGACGTCATGATCCGCCTGCCCGCCCAAAAGGGCGTGAGCTCCGCGCAGCAGAGCGAGAAGGTGCTGGTGGCGCTCAAGGCCTCAGACCCGTCTGTCAGCCTGCGGCGCACCGAGTTCGTTGGCCCCTCGGTCGGCGAGGAGCTCGCGGCCGACGGCCTCAAGGCGCTGGCGGTGGTGGTGGTGGGCATCATGATCTACCTGGCGATCCGCTTCGAGTGGAAGTTCGCGGTCGCCGCCATCCTGGCCAACCTGCACGACGTCATCATCATCCTGGGCTTTTTCGCCTTCTTCCAGTGGGAGTTCTCGCTGGCGGTGCTGGCGGCGGTGCTGGCGGTGCTGGGGTACTCGGTCAACGAGTCGGTGGTGATCTTCGACCGGATCCGCGAGAACTTCCGCCGCTTCCGAAAGATGGACACCACCGAGGTCATCGACAACGCGATCACCTCCACCATCAGCCGCACCATCATCACCCACGGCTCGACCCAGATCATGGTGCTGTCCATGCTGCTGTTCGGCGGTGCCACGCTGTACTACTTCGCGCTGGCCCTGACCATCGGCATCCTGTTCGGGATCTATTCCTCGGTGTTCGTGGCCGCCGCCATCGCGATGTGGCTGGGGATCAAGCGTGAAGATCTGATCAAGGCGCCGGTGCGCAAGGACGATCCGAACGATCCCAACGCGGGCGCCACCGTCTGAAGCTGGCCCGAGCGGGCTTCAGTGGGCCAGCCGGCCCTCGCTGTCGTCGCAGAGTTCGTCCAGAATGAGCGCGTCGGGCTCTTCGCCGAAACTCCAATAGACCATCAGCACGATGATCTTGAGGGCGTCCAGTGACATGGGATTGCCCGAGGCAGCCATGGCGCGGTCGATGACGATTTCGCGCATGGGCGCGGGCAGCACGCCCGACGATTCCAGGAAGGAAATGAAACCCAGGCACTGCGCGCCCAGGTGGTCCTGCTCGGCGACGGAGTAGATCCGCAGGCTGTGCGCGGACTGTTCCTGCAGCGGGTAGGCTGGAGACTCGGGGGGCGTGTCGGGTGCGGCAGGCGAGAGACGGATCGACTGGGCCGCGAAGTTCAGACCGTCCAGCCAGACCAGCGCGTCGTGGATCTCGTCGGGTTCGAAGCCGTGGGCGCTGAGCTTGCGCCCGAGTTGCTGCAACTCAGGACACGCATCGCCTCGCCAGTAGTTTTCGTAGACAAACACCAGCACGTCGAACATGGGGCCAATATAGCCCAGAAGAGGGGGGTGTCAGCAAGTCCTTTCTGGGCGTGTTGCCTTCGCGCCTCAGGCGGTCGCCGTGCGTTGGTAGCAGCCCCCGGGCATGCGGGCGAGCGCGCCTTGCAGCTCCAGATCGAGCAGTCGCGCGAGCAGGGTGGGCGTGTCCAGGCCGGTGCGGGCTGCCAGGGCGTCGAAGGTGGTGGGGTCGTGGCCCAGGGCCCGCAGCACCGGGTCGGCCTCGGGAGCCGCGGGGGATGCAGGGTCTGGCCGCGGCACCTGCGGGTGCGCGCCCAGGTCGGGGGCGAGAGGGGTCTGGCCCACCGGCCAGGCCAGGGCC
Organism: uncultured Ramlibacter sp.; assembly: GCA_964620375.1. GTDB lineage: Bacteria > Pseudomonadota > Gammaproteobacteria > Burkholderiales > Burkholderiaceae_C > Ramlibacter. The sequence goes on from CAZUKC010000061.1 coordinate 3,892, forward strand.
GGCAGTTCTTCCAGCACCTCCTGCGCGGTCTCGACCAGCTTGGCGCCCTGCTTGATCAAGGCGTGGCAGCCGCGGGACTGGGTCGAGTGGATCGAGCCCGGGATTGCGAACACCTCGCGGCCCTGTTCTGCGGCCAGCCGCGCGGTGATCAGAGAGCCCGAACGCATCGTGGCCTCGACCACCAGGGTGCCGCGTGCGAGCGCACACAGGATGCGGTTGCGCCGCGGAAAGTTCTCGGGCAGGGGCGGCGTGCCCAGGGGGTACTCGCTCAGGACCAGGCCATGTGCCGCGATGCGCCGCGCGAGATCGCGGTGCGGGCTGGGGTAGACGAGATCCAGGCCGGTGCCCACCACTGCCACGGTCGGGAGCGTGGAGCCGGTAGCGGGCGGCGCACCTTCCAGCGCGCCTTCGTGGGCCGCGGCGTCTACGCCCAGTGCCATGCCCGACACGACGCACCAGCCCGCCTGCGCGAAGCTGCGGGCGAACTGCCGGGCGTTGAGCGCGCCCTGCGGCGTGGGGTTGCGGCTGCCGACGACGGCAATGGCCTCGGGCCACGCGAAAGGGCCGGGGGCGACCAATGCCTGCCCCGCGGCGTACAGCAACAGGGGCGGGTCCTCGGTGTTCAGGAGGGTGGTCGGGTAGTCGGCGTCGGCCAGTGTGAACACCCGGCGGCACCCCGGCGCGTCGGACAGCCATTGCCAGGTGGCCTCGACCTGCGCCGCCCACCCGGGCGGCTCGGATTGCAGGGCCTGGACCTGGGCAGGTAGCAGGAGGTCGCGCAGGGCCATCGGGTCGGCCTGGAACACCTGCTGCGGCAGGCCGAAGGCCGCGAGCAGGCGGCGGGCGCTGCCGGGGCCGACCCGGGGCGTGAGCGCCAGGCGCAGCCAGGCGGCGAGTTCTTGGCGTTCGAGTGTGGGTTTCTTCATCTTGGACGGGTGTGGGGCGGTCATGCGCTCAGCGGGCGGGAACGACCCGGTCGCCCACCTTCACGCCCTCCAGGGTCTCGAGGACCAGCGCGTAGGACAGGCGCGCGAAGGGCCGGAACACCATCAGCAGCCCGTTGTGTTCGTCGGGCAGCTGCATCCGCTCGGGCAGCCCCGGCGTCGTGCGATCGCTGACCTGCGCGCCGCTCTTGACGATCAACAGCACATGCCCGCTGGCCAGGCCGTCGGCCAGTCCCTTGTTGATCACGACCACCTGGTTCTGACCGGCCAGGCCAATGGCGTCGCCATGCATGGCTGCGACCCGTGCCCCCTCCAGGGGGACCTGCGGCGCGTGCGGGAGGTAGTTCATGAAGGGTCGGGGCGGCTCGGGCAGCAGGCGGTCGCCGGCGCGGATTTCCTCGCGCGCCGACACGATCTCCAGCACCGCCGGGACGGGAAGGGCCGCGGCCGCACCGGCGGTGGGCGCGGCACCCTGAGGCTGGCGCAGGCGCGCACGACCCACGTAGTGCGCCTCGTGGCCCAGGACGGTCTGGGTGACCGGGTCGCGAAGCGGCCGCGCCTCACGGAAGATGCGCAGGACCGTTCCCGGCCCGGCCTCTAGCGCGGAGCCGGCCGGGCCGCGGGCGTAGGCGTGGTCGCCACGCGTGATCAGCACCCGCCCCTCGGGCGCCGCCACGATGCGGGGCGCCTGTGCGAAAGCGGATTCGTCCACGATCAGGGGCTCGGCCAGGAACGGCTCGATCAGGTGCGGGGCCAGGGTCGGCAGCGCCGGCTCGGGCAACAGCCGCACGCGCAGGCGCGGCGACAGGCGCAGACCGGCGGAAGGGTCGCCGTCGACCGGCGCAGGTTCCACCCGCAGGCGAGCCCGGTCCGCGTGCCGCTCCAGCACCAGCCATTGACCCGGGTGTACGGGGGGCGCGGCCGCCGCCGGGTCTTCGCGGGCCCACAGCTGCGGCCAACGCCAGGGAGACCGCAGGAACAGGCGCGCCAGCCCGCTGACGGTGTCGCCGGGCTTGACCAGGTAACGCTCGGGGCTGCCGGGGGCCAGCTCGGACAGGGGCACACCACCCGCCGCCGCCTCGACCTGCCCGGGGACGGCCTCGGCGCGCGGAGGCTCGGCCTGCACGCCGCCGGCGGCCAGCGCGAGGGCCGCCAGCGCGAGGGCGATCCGGCCCGCCCACCGTCCCTTGCATGCATTTTTTCCCATGAGTTGAACCCCAGAATGTAATGACAAAGATTTCATTCTGGCCGAGGCTGCGAGATCGGGCAACGTCGGGACAGGGGGCTTGCGCGTGGGGGACAATAGGAACCATGGCTGTCCTTCCGATCCTCAGTTATCCCGACCCTCGCCTGCACACCGTCGCCAAGCCGGTGGCCGCAGTCGACGCGCGCGTGCGCCAGTTGGTGGCCGACATGCGCGAGACCATGTACGACGCCAACGGCATCGGCCTGGCGGCCACCCAGGTGGACGTGCACGAGCGCGTCATCGTCATCGACGTCTCCGAGAAGCGAGACAGCCCCATCACCCTGATCAATCCCGAGATCCTCTGGGCCAGACGATCCGGCGAAGAAGGCTGCCTGTCGGTGCCCGGCATCTACGACGGCGTGGAGCGCTCCGTCGCGGTGAAGGTGAAGGCGCTGGACGAGAACGGGCAGGAGCACACCGTCGATGCCGAGGGCCTGCTGGCGATCTGCATCCAGCACGAGATGGATCACCTGAGGGGCAAGGTCTTCGTCGAGTACCTCTCGATGTTCAAGCGCAATCGCATCAAGACCAAGCTGGTGAAGGCGCAGCGCGAGGCGATGCGCGCCTGACCCTCGACGTGGATTCCCGCGGTTCGGTCCGTACGCCCCTGCGTGTCATCTTCGCAGGCACGCCCGAGTTCGCGCGCGTGGCGCTGGAGCGACTGCACGCGCAGGGCCATGTCATTGCCCTCGTGCTGACCCAGCCTGATCGGCCTGCCGGTCGTGGCATGAAACTGCAGGCTTCGCCCGTCAAGCAGTTCGCGCAGGCCCACGGGCTGCCCGTGTCCCAGCCCCAGGGCCTGCGACTGCAAGGCAAGTACCCGCAGGATGCGCAGGCGGCCCAGGCCGCGATCGAGGCGGCGCAGGCCGACGTGATGGTGGTGGCCGCCTACGGCCTGATCCTGCCGCAGTGGGTGCTGGACGCGCCGCGACTGGGGTGCCTGAACATCCATGCCTCGCTGTTGCCTCGATGGCGCGGCGCGGCCCCGATCCACCGCGCGATCGAGGCGGGTGATGCGCAGACGGGCGTCACCCTGATGCAGATGGACGCGGGCCTGGACACCGGCGACATGCTGCAGATGGAACGCCTGCCGATCGCGCCCGACGACACCACCGCCACCTTGCATGACAAGCTTGCCGACCTGGGCGGTCGCATGATCGTGGATGCTCTGCGCCAGGCCGCGGCCGGCCCGCTGGCGCGCACGCCGCAGCCCGAGGCGGGCGTGACCTATGCGCACAAGATCGAGAAGGCCGAGGCCGAGATCGACTGGAGCCTGCCTGCCGAAGTGATCGAGCGGCGCCTGCGGGCCTTCGATCCCTTCCCTGGCGCCACCAGCGCGGTGCAGGGCGAGGCGGTGAAGCTGTGGCGCGGCCAGTGCGTCGCGGCGGCGGCCAGCGCGCCGGCAGGCACGGTGCTGGCAGCGGACGACAGCGGTGTGCAGGTGGCCTGCGGCAGCGGCACGCTGCGCCTGACGCAGCTGCAGCGCGCGGGCGGCAAGCGCCTGGCGGCCGCCGACTTCCTGCGCGGTTTTCCGCTCGTGCCGGGCCAGCGTTTCGCAGCGGCGGGCTGATGTTCTGGTTGCCCCACCTGCGCGCGCACCCGGAATTTCGCACCGGGCTGAAGGACATGGTGCCCCAGGCCACCGGCACCGCGATCTGGGGCCTGATGACGGGCGTGGCCATGGTCAAGTCGGGCCTCTCGGTGATCGAGGCACTGGCGATGACCTTTTTTGTCTACGCCGGCAGCTCGCAATTGGCAGCCCTGCCCCTGCTGGTCGCTGGCGCGCCGGCCTGGGTGATCCTGGCCACGGGCTTTTGCGTGAACCTGCGCTTCATCGTGTTCAGCCTGCACCTGCGGGCCTACCTGCTGCACTTGCCGCCGCTGCGCCGCGCGCTGGCCGGCTACCTGACCGCCGATCTCAGTTACGCCCTGCAGATGCACCGCTACCCCCAGCCACCGCAGGACGACGCGCAGCGCCTGGCCCAGGAGGCCTACCTGGCGGGCCACATCTGCACCATCTGGTTCAGCTGGATGGGCGCCAGCGTCCTGGGCATCGCCCTGGCCAATGTGGTGCCCACCACCTGGGGCCTGGGCTTTGCGGGCATCCTGTGCCTGGTGGGCATCTCCTGCGCGCTGGCGTCCACGCCGCTGCGGATGGTGGCCGCCGCGGTGGCCGGTGCGACCGCAGTCGCCGCCTACGCGCTGCCCCTGCGCCTGAACATCGTGGTGGCCATCGGCGTCGCGGTGCTGGTGTGCATGCTGATGGAGCGACGCCTGCGTCCCGCTGCCTCGCAGGAGCACAAGGCATGACCGACCTGTGGACCATGGCGGTGATTGCGGGCCTGACGGTGGTGACCGTCATCACCCGAGGCTTCTTCCTCTTTTCGAGCCGCCCCTGGCGCCTGCCGGCCTGGGCCGAGCGCGGGCTGCAGTACGCGCCCATCGCAGCGCTCACCGCAGTGGTGGTGCCCGAGGTGGTGATGACCCAGGGCCAGCTCGTGTCCACCTGGATGGATGCCCGCATCTTCGGCGCGGCGGCCGGCATGGCGGTGTATTTCTGGCGGCGCGATACCCTGCTGACCATCGTCGCAGGCATGGCCGTCTACCTGCCGCTGCACCTGCTGGCCGCTTGGTAAGGCCCACGAGGGGCGGCCTTCCTAAAATGGCGGGCTGCTGTGTCTTTCCCTTGCGCGTACGGTCCGTCCGGCGCGTGCTCCACCCGCTGACATGAACATCCTTCGTTTCTCCGATCTGTGCGCCCAGGGCCAGGCCCGCGGCAAGCGCGTCTTCATCCGCGCTGATCTCAACGTGCCCCAGGACGATACGGGCCGCATCACCGAAGACACCCGGATCCGCGCGTCCGTCCCCTGCATCCAGATGGCGTTGGACGCCGGTGCGGCGGTGATGGTCACCTCGCATCTGGGCCGACC
>CAZUKC010000062.1:0-8797 GCA_964620375.1 uncultured Ramlibacter sp.
TGAACATCACATTGGCCTTGTACTTCTCGACCAACTGCCACCAGATGCCCGCGTCAGGGCGTATCGGCAGGCCCTCATAGACGATGGTGGCCATGCCGGCGATCAGCGGCCCATAGACGATGTAGCTGTGGCCCACCACCCAGCCGATATCGCTGGTGCAAAAGTAGGTCTGGCCGGCCTTCCCCTGGAAGATGTGCTTCATGCTGGCCGCCAGGGCCACTGCATAACCGCCCACATCGCGCTGCACGCCCTTGGGCTTGCCGGTGGTGCCGCTGGTGTAGATGGTGTAGCTGATGTCGGTGGCCTGCAGCCATTCGCAAGGCACCTGCACGCTGGCATGGCGTTCGGTCAGGGTCTTCCAATCGTGGTCACGTCCGGCTACGCGGTCCATGGGCGCCAGCCCCCGGTCCATCATGAGCACCGCGTCGGGCTTGTGGGAGGACAGGCGGATCGCCTCGTCCAGCAGGGGCTTGTAGGGGACGACCTTGCCCCCGCGCGAGCCCGCGTCAGCGCTGACCACCAGCTTGGGGGTCGCGTCCTCGATGCGCGAGGCCAGCGAGACCGAGGCGAAGCCGCCGAACACCACCGAGTGGATGGCGCCGATGCGCGCGCAGGCCAGCATCGCGAAGATGGCCTCCGGCACCATGGGCATATAGATCAGGACGCGGTCGCCCTTACCCACCCCCAGGCTGCGGATCGCGGCGGCTGCGCGCTGCACCTGCTCGTGCAACTGGGCGAAGGTGTAGGTCTGCTCCTGGCCTGTCTCGGTGGAGACGTAGATCAAGGCCGGCTGGTTTGCACGGTCTTTGAGGTGGCGGTCCACCGCGTTGTGGCACAGGTTGGTGGTGCCGCCGACAAACCACTTCGTGAACGGCGCCTGGTCGTTGTCCAGGATGCGCGTCGGGGGGGTCTGCCAGTCAATCAGACGGGCCTGCTCGCCCCAGAAAGCCTCGGGCTCCTGGACCGATCGGCGATAGAACTCAGCGTAGGTCATGGACTCTTCTCCTCGTTGTTCTTCAGGGCTTGGCGGGGCACTTGATCCAGCCGAGCACCTCTTTGAATCGCGGGTGGTCGGCACCGCGCAGCCACTCGAACGCGACCATCTCGGTGGTCACCAGTTCGGCACCAGCCCCAGCCAGGCGATCGAACGCCGCATCGCGGTTTCGCTCGGTGCGCGAGGCGCAGGCGTCGGTGACCACGCAGACGTCGAATTCTTCCTCCAGCAGCGCCAGCGCGGTCTGCAACAGGCAGACGTGAGCCTCGCAGCCGGCGATCACCACCGTGTCGCGGCCCGGTGCGGGGGCGGACGGCTTTTGCAGGTGCTTGGGCAGGCTGCGAGCATTGCCGCCGGTCACCTTGGGCGCCGGACGCAGGCGCGGCGCCAGGACCGACGCCGCGCTGAAGTCCGTTTTGCTCAGGGCGGCGCCCACCAAGGACCGCAGGGGGTCGACCGTAGTCCCCAGACCCGCAGGGTTCTGTGCGGTCGCGAAGACCGGTACTGACAGGGCCCGCGCCACCTGCGCCAGGCGGCAGGCATTGGCGAGGGCGCCCGCGCCGTCGTACAGGGCAGGCATCAGCCGCTGCTGGTAGTCAATGAGCACCAGTTGGGAGTCTTGGGGGTCGAGCAACATGTCGGGCGGATTGGAGCGGTCCGCACTGTCTCGCAACTGACAAAAGCGCGCAGCGGACCTTGGTATTCGAAAGTATCAGGAAGGCGGCACCACACGCAGCAGGCGCCCCTGGGGACTGTCGGTTAGGAGGTACAGCAGGCCGTCCGGTCCCTGGCGTACGTCACGCACCCGCTCGCCCACGCCCTCAAGCCGCTCCTCGCGCACCAGGCGCCCGCCGGCCCATTCGAGCCGCACCAGCTGTCTGAACTTGAGAGAGCCGACAAACAGGCTGCCTCGCCACTGCGGTCCGTAGCGGTCGCTGGTGAGAAAGGCCATGCCCGAGGGCGCGATCGAGGGCGTCCAGTGGTGCAGGGGCTGCTCCATCCCGGGCCGGGCGCTGATGCCCTCCCCGATCGGGCCGCCGCCGTACTGCTCGCCGTGGGTGATGACCGGCCAGCCGTAGTTACGGCCTGCCTGCGGCAGGTTGATCTCGTCGCCCCCCTGGGGGCCGTGTTCGTGCGTCCACAGGCGCCCGTCCGGTCCCAGCGTCGCGCCCTGCGGATTGCGGTGGCCGTAGCTCCAGATCTCGGGGCGGGCCCCGGCTTGCCCAAGGTAGGGGTTGCCCGGCGCCGGCGCGCCGTCGGGGGTCAGGCGCACAACCTTGCCCAGATGGTTGTCTAGTCGCTGAGCGTCCTGCATGCGGTGGTAACGCTCGCCCAGCGCCAGAAAGAGGTGTCCGTCGGGCATCTGCACGATGCGGCAGCCGAAATGCAGAGGGCTGGCAACGCGGGGCTGCTGGCGGAAGATCACCCGGACGTCCTCCAGCCGCGCGGATCCTGCAGGCAGACGGGCGCGGGCCAGAGCGGTGCTGGTGGTACCGCCCTCGGCGGGCTCGGAGTAGCAGAAATACAGGGTCCGGTGACGCTCGAAGCCGAGGTCCAGGGCCACGTCCAGCAAGCCGCCCTGCCCCCGCGCCGCCACCTCGGGCAGTCCGGCCAGGGGCGGACCCAGGCGACCCTGGGCGTCCACCACCCGCATGCGTCCCGGCCGCTCGGTCACCAGGTAGCCGCCCTCGGGCAGAAAAGCCAGGGCCCAGGGATGCTCCAGCCCCACAGCCACGTCCTGCACGCGCAGGGCGGGCGCATTCGGGGATGCGGCAGGGGACATGCCGGTGGCCCACGCCGAGGCCAGTCCCCCGGCGGCAAGCACCAGCAGGCGGCGGATCAGGGCGGCGCGCATCAACATCGTCAGATCGCTCCAGTCAGACAGACGAGACAACAGTTCTCGGATTGTGCGGGACGCGGGCGGCAGCAGCGAAGTTCGCGCCGGCGCCCCTGGCGGAGAGGCCACCGCCCCTGGCGGACAGGCCACCGCCCCTGGCGCAGGGGGCACCGGGGCTGGTAAGCTCCGCCCCCATGTCCCGCCTCATCGCCGCCCTGCTCGCGCTCGCGCTGGCCCTGCCCGCGTGGTCCGCCCCTGCGCAGGACGACGAGATGGGCCGCTTCCTGGCCGACAAGGGCCTGCTGGAACGCATCGGGCAAATGGGCATGACCGTCCGCGACCGGACCTCCGAGCTGGTGGTCAACGCCATGGGATTCCTGGGCGTGCCCTATCGCCGCGGCGGCGACTCGGCCGAGACCGGCTTTGACTGCAGCGGTTTCGTACGCGCCATCTACGAACAGACCCTGGGGCTGGTGCTGCCTCGCAAAGCCGACGACCAGGCCGCGGCCACCCAGGTAATCGACCGCAAGGACCTCAAGCCCGGCGACCTCGTGTTCTTCAACACCATGCGCCGGACCTTCAGCCATGTCGGCATCTACGTCGGCGAAGGCAAGTTCATCCACGCGCCCAAGCCGGGCGCCGAGGTGCGGGTCGAAGACATGAGCGGCAGCTACTGGCGCCGCCGCTTCGACGGCGCCCGCCGGGTGCTGGGCGTGGCCGACGCGGCCCCGGTCGCCGAAGCCGCGATCGAGCGCCGCTGAAGGCGCCCGCTCCCGCTTCGGCTACCCCCTTTTACTTGCGCGCCGGCGGCAGGTCGGTGCAGGTGCCGTGCGCCGCTTCGGCTGCCATGCCGATGCTCTCGCCCAGCGTGGGGTGCGGATGGATGGTCTTGCCGATGTCCACCTCGTCGGCGCCCATCTCGATGGCCAGGGCCACCTCGCCGATCATGTCGCCGGCGTGGGTGCCGACAATGCCGCCCCCCAGAATGCGACCGCTGTCCTTGTCGAACAGGAGCTTGGTAAAGCCCTCGTCGCGTCCGTTGGCGATGGCGCGGCCCGAAGCGGTCCAGGGAAACAGGCCCTTCTTGATGGCGATGCCCTCGGCCTTGGCCTGGTCCTCGGTCAGGCCCACCCAGGCGACCTCGGGGTCGGTGTAGGCCACGCTGGGAATGACGCGCGCGTCGAAGTAGGCCTTCTCGCCCGCGGCGACCTCAGCGGCCACATGGGCCTCGTGCACCGCCTTGTGAGCGAGCATGGGCTGGCCCACGATGTCGCCGATGGCGAAGATGTGGGGCACGTTGGTGCGCATCTGCTTGTCCACCGCGATGAAGCCGCGGTCGCTCACCGCGACACCGGCCTTCTCGGCGGCGATCTTCTTGCCGTTGGGGCTGCGGCCCACAGCCTGCAGCACCAGGTCATAGAGCTGTGGCTCCTTGGGAGCTTGTTCGCCCTCGAAGCGCACCAGGATCCCGTCCTTCGTCGCCTCGGCGCCGACGGTCTTGGTCTTGAGCATGATGTGGTCAAAGCGCGGCGCGTTCATCTTCTGCCAGACCTTGACCAGGTCGCGGTCGGCCCCCTGCATCAGGCCGTCCATCATCTCGACCACGTCCAGGCGCGCGCCCAGCGTGGAGTAGACGGTGCCCATCTCCAGGCCGATGATGCCGCCGCCCAGCACCAGCATGCGCTTGGGCGCAGAGGCCAGACCCAGCGCCCCGGTGGAGTCGACCACGCGCGGGTCATCGGGCATGAAGGGCAGGCGCACCGCCTGCGAGCCCGCAGCGATGATGGCCTGCTTGAACTTGATCGTCTGGGCCTTGCCGGTCTTGGCCTGGCCGTCGCCGGTGGTCTCTTCGACCTGCACATGGTGCGGGTCAAGGAAGGCGCCGTAGCCGCGCACGATGGTGACCTTGCGCATCTTGGCCATGGCGGCCAGGCCTCCGGTGAGCTTGCCCACCACCTTAGCCTTGTGCGCGCGCAGTTTGTCCAGGTCGATGGTCGGCTTGCCAAAACTCACCCCCAGCGACTCGAAGTGGCTCACTTCGTCCATGACGGCTGCCACGTGCAGCAGTGCCTTGGACGGGATGCAGCCCACGTTCAGGCACACGCCGCCCAGGGTGGGGTAACGCTCGACGAGGACCACCTTCATACCGAGGTCGGCGGCGCGGAAGGCCGCGGAGTATCCGCCCGGGCCGGCGCCGAGCACCAGCAGGTCGCATTCGAGATCGGCGCCAACGGCATAGCTGGCGGCTGGCGCGGCGGCGGCTGACGCAGCTGGCGGGGCGGCCACGGCCGCAGGGGCCGGCGCCGGTGCCCGGGAGGCAGCTGCAGCCGCAGCGGGCGCCGCAGCCGCTGGCGCGGAGGCCCCCGCCCCCTGGGACTCAAGCACCAGCAGCACCGAACCCTCGGAGACCTTGTCACCGAGCTTGACCTTGAGCTCCTGCACCACGCCGGCGTGGCTGGAGGGGATTTCCATCGAGGCCTTGTCACTCTCGACCGTGACCAGGGACTGTTCAACCTTGATGGTGTCACCCGGTTTGACCAGGACCTCGATCACCGCCACTTCAGAAAAATCGCCGATGTCCGGCACCTTGACTTCAACGCGACTCATTTGTGGGTTTCCTTGGTTTTCACGGTGAACACGTCCCAGGGGCCAGCGGAATTACGGTCGAACTCGCAGCCGGCAGCCATGCCGGCATCGACCACTTCGCGCGCGGTCTTGGCCTTGGGATAAGCCGCGTGCATGGCCCCCAGGGCGAAGCTGCGACCGGAGCCGATGCCCCAGAACTCCTTGAACTCGAATACCTCGCGGTAGCTGTAGAGGCCGTAGATGCCGCTGGCGTTGGCGATCACCACACTGAATTGGCTGGACTCGTAAGGGTCGCTGTCTTCCTCCTTGGTCTGGAGAAAGAAGTTTTCCTTCAGGTAAGGATGCAGCTTGGTGAAGGTGTCGAACACTTCGTCCTTGCTTCCAAGCTGCACGATCTCGCGCGGCATGGTGGCCAGCGCCTTGCGCAGCACCGGGAAATGGGCCACCGTGCCCGCCATACCGATGTAGCTCGGACCGGCATCGGTGTCGATGCGGAAGATCTTGGCGTTGTCTTCAAAGCGATGCGCCAGGCGCGTGTCGCCGAAGGTCACGAGGGTGTCCGCTGCGATGGCGATCTGCCCGCCCTTGCGAGCTACGACGACAGTGGTCATGACACCTGCGGGCCGGCTCAGAGCATCACGCGGCGGAAATCCGCCAGGACCTGACCGAGGTAGACGTTGAAGCGGGCCGCCGCCGCGCCGTCGATGACGCGATGGTCCCAGGACAGCGACAGCGGCAGCATCAGCCGCGGCTGGAACTGCTTGCCGTCCCAGACCGGCTCCGTCTGGCTCTTGCACACCCCCAGGATCGCCACCTCGGGCGCGTTGATGATGGGCGTGAAGTAACGCCCGCCGATGCCGCCCAGCGACGAGATGGTGAAGCAGGCGCCTTGCATCTCGCCGGGGGTGAGCTTGCCGTCGCGGGCCTTCTTGGCCAGCTCGCTCATTTCCTGGCTGATCGCCAGGATGCCTTTCTTGTCGGCGTCCCGGATCACGGGCACGACCAGGCCGTTGGGCGTGTCGGCGGCAAAGCCGATGTGGAAGTACTGCTTGAGGACAAGCTGATCGCCGTCCAGCGAGCTGTTGAACTCGGGGAACTTCTTGAGGGCCGCGACGCAGGCCTTGATCAGGAAGGCCAGCATGGTGACCTTGATGCCGGACTTCTCGTTTTCCTTGTTCAACTGGACGCGGAAGGCTTCCAGCTCGGTGATGTCGGCGTCGTCATGGTTGGTGACGTGCGGGATCATCACCCAGTTGCGGTGCAGGTTGGCCGCACTGATCTTCTTGATGCGCGAAAGGTCTCGGCGCTCGACGGGCCCGAACTTGGTGAAGTCGACCTTGGGCCAGGGCAAGAGGTCCAGTCCCGCCCCGCCGCCGCCGGCCGGCGCCTTGGCCGCTGCGGCGCGAGTGGTGGCGGTGCCGTTCATCACCGACTTGGTGAAAGCCTGCACGTCCTCCTGGGTGATACGACCCTTGGGGCCGGTCCCCTTGATCTCCTCCAGGGGGACGCCCAGTTCGCGGGCGAACTTGCGCACCGAGGGAGAGGCGTGAGGCAGCGCGCCGTTGGACGCACTGGGCTCGTGGGGCGCGAGAGCCGCCGTCGGAGAGACGCGCTCGGGCAAGGGCGGCGGTGCGACCGCGGGAGCGGGGGCCGTGGCCGCGGCCACCGGAGCCGGAGCCGACGCGGGCATCGGAGCCCGTGCAGGGACCGCTGCCGCTGCCGCTGCCGCGGGCGCTGGCGCCGCCGCGGTCACTCCCTCGCCTTCCAGCAGCAGGACCACGGTGCCTTCGGACACCTTGTCCCCGAGCTTGACCTTGAGCTCCTTGACCACGCCGCCCGCTGAGGACGGAATCTCCATCGAGGCCTTGTCGGATTCGACCGTGATGAGAGACTGCTCGGGCTTGACGGTGTCGCCGGGCTTGACCAGCAGCTCGATGACGGACACCTCGTCGAAGTCCCCGATGTCGGGAACCTTCACTTCGATCAGCGCCATGTTTCCTGTTCTCCGTGTGTTGCTTCGCGCTTGGGCCTGGGGATCAGGCGTACAGCGGGTTGACGCGATCGACCTTCAGGCCGTACTTCTTGATCGCCTCGGCCACCTTGGCGGCGGGCACGGTGCCCTCTTCGCTCAACGCCTTGAGCGCCGCCACGACGATGTAATGACGATTCACCTCGAAGTGTTCGCGCAGCTTGCTGCGGAAATCACTGCGACCAAAGCCGTCGGTGCCCAGCACCTTGTAGGTGCGGCCCTTGGGTAGGAAGGGGCGGATCTGCTCGGTGTAGGCCTTGACGTAGTCGGTCGAGGCGATGACCGGGCCCGTGTGCTTCTCGAGCTGCTGCGCCACGAAGGGCACACGCGCCTTCTCGGTGGGATGCAGCAGGTTCCAGCGCTCGCAGTCCTGGCCGTCACGGGCCAGCTCGTTGAAGCTGGGGCAACTCCAGACGCTGGCCGACACGCCCCACTCTTTCTCGAGCAGCTCCTGGGCGGCCAGCGACTCGCGCAGGATGGTGCCGGATCCGAGCAGTTGCACGCGCGGCGTGAGCTTGGCACCCGGCTTGAACAGGTACATGCCCTTGATGATCTCGTCCTCGGTGCCAGCCTGCAGGCCGGGCATGGGGTAGTTCTCGTTCAGGAGCGTGATGTAGTAGAAGACGTTGTCCTGTTTCTCCACCATGCGCTTGAGGCCGTGGTGCATGATGACCGCGACCTCGTGGGCGAAGGTGGGGTCGTAGGAGATGCAGTTGGGGATGGTGCCGGCCAGGATGTGGCTGTGGCCGTCCTCGTGCTGCAGGCCCTCGCCATTGAGCGTGGTGCGCCCGGACGTTCCCCCGAGCAGGAAGCCGCGGGCCTGCATGTCGCCCGCCGCCCAGCACAGGTCGCCCACGCGCTGCAGGCCGAACATCGAGTAGTAGATGTAGAACGGCACCATGATGCGGTTGTTCGTCGAGTACGACGTGGCGGCGGCGATCCAGCTGGCCATGCCACCGGCTTCGTTGATGCCCTCCTGCAGGATCTGGCCGTTGACTTCTTCCTTGTAGTAGGAGACCTGGTCGCGGTCCTGAGGGGTGTATTTCTGGCCGTCGGGGTTGTAGATGCCGATCTGGCGGAACAGGCCCTCCATACCAAAGGTGCGGGCCTCGTCCACGAGGATCGGCACCGCGCGCGGGCCCAGCGCCTTGTCGCGCAGCAGCGCGGTGAGGAAACGCACGTAGGCCTGGGTGGTGGAGATCTCGCGGCCCTCGGCGGTGGGCTCGAGCACCGCCTTGAAGGCCTCTAGCGGCGGCACCGCGAGCTTCTCGTCGGCCTTGGTGCGGCGCGAGGGCAGGTAGCCGCCCAGGGCCTTGCGGCGCTCGTGCAGGTATTGCATCTCGGGCGTGTT
>CAZUKC010000063.1:0-7269 GCA_964620375.1 uncultured Ramlibacter sp.
ATCCGTAGATCGTATGCGGTATTAGCGTAGCTTTCGCTACGTTATCCCCCACGACATGGGCACGTTCCGATGTATTACTCACCCGTTCGCCACTCGCCACCAGGGTTGCCCCCGTGCTGCCGTTCGACTTGCATGTGTAAAGCATTCCGCCAGCGTTCAATCTGAGCCAGGATCAAACTCTACAGTTCGATCTTGAATTGTTTGCCGTCTTGCGACGGCCACTCATAAAAACGGAATTGAAGTGAACTTCACTTCTATTCTCATGAGCGTTTAAGAAAGCCTTAAAGGCCTTCGATTCCGAAGAATCTGGCACTTCACTTGGCCACTCAAACGCCCACGCTTATCGGCTGTGTGTTGTTAATGAACCCGCCAGCTGCAGCCCCAAAAGGACCCCCACTGGCTCACCCCGCTGCGATCAGCGAAGCCTTGAATTATGGCACGGATTTGAGCCGCAGGTCAACTCAGAGGGAAAAATTCTCTGAAGGACCCCGGACAGCACCAGTTGGCCGGCGCCATCCACCTCGTGAGCAGGGCGCCTAAAGGAGGCCCTAGCACCCAGCGAAGCCTTCCATTATGGCACGAAATCCACGAGGCCCCCGTGGCCACCAGGAAACGCGGTGCTACCCTTGCCGGCCTCACGCGCACCGACCCCATGGCCCTCCTGACACTCTCCAACGCGCAACTCGCGTTCGGCCATGTGCCGCTGCTCGATCACGCGGATTTCGCCCTGGAAAGCCAGGAACGGGTGGGGCTGATCGGGCGCAACGGCGCAGGCAAGTCGTCGCTCCTGAAGATCCTGGGAGGGCTGGAGAAACCCGACGACGGCCTGCTGCAGCTGCAGCAGGGCCTGCAGGTGGCCTATGTGGCCCAGGAGCCGCAACTGGACGGACAGGCCAGCGTGTTCGACGCAGTGCGCGGCGGCCTCGCGCCGCTGCTGGCCCTCATCGACGACTACACCGCCAGCCGCGGCGACCTGGACGCGCTGCAGCGGCAGATCGAGGCCCAGGATGGCTGGACCTGGGCCCAGCGCGTCGAAGAGACTCTGCAGCGCCTGCGCCTGGACGGCCAGGCCCGCGTGGGCACGCTCTCGGGCGGTACGCGCAAGCGGGTAGCGCTGGCCCAGGCGCTGGTGCGGCGACCCCACGTGCTGCTGCTGGACGAGCCGACCAACCACCTGGACCTGGACGCCATCGAGTGGCTGGAGGGCCTGCTGCTGGACTTCAAGGGTAGCGTGGTGACGATCACGCACGACCGCGCCTTCCTGGACAGCGTCGCCACCCGCATCGTGGAACTGGATCGGGGTCAGCTGCGCTCCTACCCCGGCAACTTCAGCCGCTACCAGGGGCTGAAGGAAGAACAGCTCGCGCAGGAGAGTGTGGTCCAGGCCAAGGCCGACAAGCTGCTGGCGCAGGAGGAGGTCTGGATCCGCAAGGGCGTGGAGGCCCGGCGCACGCGGGCGCAGGGCCGCATCAACCGCCTGGAGCAATTGCGCAGGCAGCGCGCCGCCCGGCGCGAGGCGCTGGGGCGCGTGAAGCTGGACGTGGCCTCGGGCCTGCCCAGTGGAAAGATCGTGAGCGAGCTCACGCAGGTGACCCACAGCTTCGGCGAGAAGACCGTGGTGCGCGATTTCTCGGCCACCGTGCTGCGCGGCGACAAGGTGGGCCTGATCGGCCCGAATGGCGCGGGCAAGACGACGCTGCTGAAACTGATCCTGGGCGAGCTCACGCCCACCCGGGGCCAGGTACGCCAGGGCGCCAACCTGCAGGTCGCCTACTTCGACCAGATGCGCAACGCGCTGGACCTGGACGCGACGCTGGAGGACTTCATCAGCCCGGGCAGCGAATGGATCGAGATCGGCGCCCAGCGCAAGCACGTCAAGAGCTATCTGGGCGACTTCCTGTTCTCGCCGGCGCGCGCCGCCTCGCCGGTGCGATCGCTTTCAGGCGGAGAGCGCAACCGCCTGCTGCTGGCACGCCTCTTCGCGCGCCCGGCCAACGTGCTGGTGCTGGACGAACCGACCAACGACCTGGACATCGACACGCTGGAACTTCTGGAGGAACTGCTGCAGCAGTACGACGGCACGGTGTTTCTCGTGAGCCACGACCGCAGCTTCCTGGACCA
This sequence comes from uncultured Ramlibacter sp., assembly GCA_964620375.1. Classification (GTDB taxonomy): domain Bacteria; phylum Pseudomonadota; class Gammaproteobacteria; order Burkholderiales; family Burkholderiaceae_C; genus Ramlibacter. The sequence continues at coordinate 2,122 of CAZUKC010000063.1, forward strand.
CGTGGTGACCAGCACGATCGCCCACGAAGACGAGGGGCACTGGCGCGAGTACGAGGGCGGGGTGCAGGACTGGCTGACGCAGTCGCGGCGGGCGCAGGCCCTGGCCCGCGGCGCGGGCACGGCGACTGCGGCTGCGACGACTGCGACCGCACCTGTGCCCGCGCCAACGGGCGCAGAGACAGCGGCGACGACAGTACCAGCGGGCACAAGCCCCCGGAAAAAACTGAGCTACAAGGAACAGCGCGAGCTGGAGAGCCTGCCCGGGCTGATCGACGCCCTAGAACAGGAACAAAAGTCCATCCACGACGAACTGGCCGACGGCAGCGTGTACCGAACGGATGGTGCGCGTGCCGCGCGCCTGGCCGAGCGTAGCGCGCAGATCGACGACGCGCTGATGGCGGCTCTGGAGCGATGGGAGCAACTCGGGTCGGCATGAGGCTTCGGCCGCAGCCCCTGTGCGGACCGGGACGCCGCGCAGGCGACTGCCGATGCCCCGCGGTGGCGTTTACAGTGCGGCCCATGCACGCCCTCAGGACACGCACGCGATGAGCGCCAGCGAGTGGTTCGCCCTCATGGCCTTCGGCGCGGCGATGAGTTTTTCGCCCGGCCCCAACACCACGCTGTCTACCGCCCTGGCCGCGAATTTCGGCTTGCGCCGCGCCTTGCGCTTCTGCCTGGCGGTGCCCACGGGGTGGACCCTGCTGCTCCTGGCCTGCGGCCTAGGCCTGGGCGCACTGGTGACCGGCGTGCCTGCGCTGCGCTGGGCGATCAAGCTGACCGGGGTGGCCTACCTGCTGTGGCTGGCGTGGAAGCTGAATCAGACCACCACCCTGGCGCAGGCCGATGCGGACCGACTGCAGGTGACCTTCGTGCAGGGGGTGGGCCTGCAGTTCATGAACATCAAGGCATGGATGATCGCTCTCACGCTCACCGCCGGCTGGGTGGTGAACGCCAATGGCCAGCCCGCGCCCAACCCGGGCGAGCGACTGGCCATCGTCGCCGGCTGCATGGTGTTTTACGCATTCACCAGCAACTTCGTCTACGCGCTGGTCGGCTCCATGCTGCGCGGGTGGCTGGCGCAGGGCCGGCGCCTGCTGTGGTTCAACCGCGTGTTGGGCGGGGTGCTGATGGTGACAGCGGTCTGGATGCTCACGGTATGACTCCCGCGCGGGACGCGAACGCCAGCCGCGGCCTGTGGCTGGGCCTGGTCGGCGTGGCGATCTTCGCCATGACGCTGCCGATGACAAGGCTGGCGGTGGGCACCGCCGATCAACCGCAGCTTTCCGGCGTGTTCGTGGCGATGGGACGGGCCGTGGTGGCCGCCGCCCTGTCTGCCGTATTCCTGCTGGCGACCCGGGCGCCGCTGCCCCGGCGCGAAGAGGGCTGGCCCCTGGTGCTGACGGCCGCCGGGGTGGTGCTGGGCTTTCCGCTGTTCACGTCCGTGGCGATGCGGCACGTGCAGGCGGTGCACGCCAGCGTGATCGTGGGGGTGCTGCCGTTGGCGACGGCGGCCGTGGGCGCGTGGCTGCACCGCCAGCGGCCCTCGAACGGCTTCTGGGTCTGCGCCGCGCTGGGTAGCGCACTGGTGGTGGCCTTCGCGATCCTGCGCTCGGGGTCGGCGGGCCTGACCCTGCATCCGGCGGACCTGCTGCTCCTGGTCGCCATGGGCTGCGCCGCGGTCGGCTACGCCTACGGCGGGCGGCTGTCGCAGCGGATGCGGGCGGACCACGTGATCTGCTGGGCGCTGGTGATCTCGCTCCCGCTCACCTTGCCGGTGGCCTTGTGGACCCGCCCTGGTGGGGCGGTCACGGCCTCGGCCTGGTGGGCATTCGGCTACGTGTCGGTGTTCTCGATGTGGATCGGATTCTTCGCGTGGTACCGCGGGCTGGCGCTGGGCGGCACCGTGCGCGTGAGCCAGGTGCAGCGGGTACAGCCCGTTCTCGGGATGCTGTGCTCGGTGCCGCTGCTGGGGGAGACGCTGGACGGCGTGACGCTGGGGTTTGCGGCGGCGGTGATCGCCACCGTCTTCATCGGGAAGAAAATGCCGGTGCAGCGAATCGACACCCCACCATGACCACCCCCGCCCGCGCCCGTCCTTTCCAGCAGGTCGATGTCTTCACCGACACGCCGCACCGGGGCAACCCGGTGGCGGTGGTGCTCGATGGCACCGGCCTGTCCACCGAGCAGATGCAGCGCTTCACCGACTGGACGAACCTGTCGGAGGCGACCTTCGTGCTGCCACCCGAACACCCCGAGGCCGACTACAAGCTGCGGATCTTCTGCCCCGGGCGCGAGCTGCCCTTTGCGGGTCACCCGACCCTGGGCAGCTGCCACGCCTGGCTGCGCGCCGGCGGGCAGCCGCGTGGGACCCAGGTGGTGCAGGAGTGCGGCGTGGGCCTGGTGCGCATACGCCGCGAGGGCGACCGACTGGCCTTCGCGGCACCGCCGCTGCGCCGCGCGGGTCCGCTCGAAGACGACGAACTGGCGCGCATCACGCAGGGCCTGGGCCTGGCGCCCACCGACATCGTGGCGCACGCGTGGTGCGACAACGGCCCGCACTGGCGCGGGCTGATGCTGCGGTCGGCGACGCAGGCGCTGGGGCTGCGGCCTGACGCCGCCGCCCTGGCAGGCCTGGAGATCGGCGTGGTCGCGCCCCTGCAGGACAGCGAGTGCGCGTTCGAAGTCCGCGCCTTTTTCCCGGGGCATGGCGGCCTGGTCGAAGACCCGGTCACCGGCAGCCTCAATGCAGCGATGGCGCAATGGTTGATCGGTGCCGGGCTGGCCCCGGCGCGTTACGTGGCGAGCCAGGGGACGGCCATGGGCCGCGCCGGGCGCGTGCATGTGGAACAAGACCCGCAGTCACCCGGCACGATCTGGATCGGTGGTGCATCGGTCACCTGCATCGAGGGGGAAACATGGCTCTGAATACGGGTAGCGCCCGCGTCGATCACCTTGTGGTGACCGCGGGCTCACTGGAAGAAGGCGTCGCGTGGTGCGAGGCGGCCCTGGGCATCACGCCAGGACCGGGCGGCCGGCACGACTTCATGGGCACGCACAACCGGCTGCTGGCCATCGGCAGTGCGTCGTTCCCGAACACCTACCTCGAGATCATCGCCATCGACCCGCAGGCGCCTGCGCCCGGACGCCCGCGGTGGTTCGACCTCGATTCGCCCGCCCTGCGTCAACGCATTGCCGCCCACGGTCCGCAGCTCACGCATTTCGTCGCGCGGATGCCCGACGTGGCGGCCGCGGTACGCGCCCTGCAGGCCCTGGGGCAGGAGCCCGGCGCGGTCCGACCCGCGTCGCGCATGACCCCCCGTGGCGAACTGCGATGGCAGATCACGGTTCGCGACGACGGCGCCCGCCTGTTCGACGGCATGCTGCCCACGCTGATCGAATGGGGGTCGACCCACCCCACCCACGACATGGCGCCGTCCGGTATCCGGCTGGAATCGCTGCAGGCATGCCACCCGGCCGAGCCGGCGCTGGCCGCGGCGTTCACCGCGATCGGACTGGACGGCGTTGCGATCCGGCCCGGTGGACCTGGCCTGATCGCAACCCTGGACACGCCCCAAGGGCGCGTGACCCTGGGCTGACGCCGGCGCGCGGCGGCAGTCGCCCCGGCGACGGCCAGGTAGCAGGGGGCTGGCCAGAATTTGGCGCATGGGAAACCTCTACCTCGTGCGCCACGGCCAGGCCTCGTTCGGCGCCGACGATTACGACCAACTCAGTGACCTGGGCCACCGGCAAAGCGTGCGACTGGGCGAGTACTTCGCGCAGCAGGGTCTGCAGTTCGATGCCGTGATCACGGGCACCCTCAAGCGGCACCGGCAGACCCTGGCGGGCATCCTGGAAGGTCTGCAGGCGGCCGCGGAGCCGCTGCTCTGGCCCGGGCTGAACGAGTACGACAGCGAGGCGGTGATCGCCGCCATCCACCCGCAGCCGCTGCAAAAGCCCGACACGCCCGAGTTGTACCGGCATCACTTCCGGCTGCTGCGCGATGGTCTGACGCAGTGGATGGCGGGAGTGGTGAGTCCGCGGGGGATGCCCACGTACGAAGAGTTCGTCGCCGGCGTCGCGGGCGCCCTGGACCATGTGCGCGCGCACCATGCCGGCCAGAACGTGCTGGTGGTGAGCAGCGGCGGACCGATCTCGACGGCGGTGGGACGCGTGCTGCAGACGCCGCCCGAGACCACGATCGAACTCAATCTGCGGATCCGCAACACCTCGGTGACGCAGTTCGCCTTCACGCCCAAGCGGCACATGCTCGTGAGCTACAACGGAATCGCGCACCTGGAGGGCGACCCCTGGCGAGACTGGGTGACCTATGCCTGAAGCCCGGGCAGCCGCCGCTACACTGCGCGCACCCTGCCCGCCATGACCAATATCGCGCCCGCCGAAACCTCGAGCTCGCCGCCCTGGCTGTTGATCTGCCTGTGCGCCGACTGGTGCGGCACCTGCCGGGAGTATCGGCCGCAGCTGGTGCAGGAGGCCGCGCGGCATCCGGGCGTGCGCTTCGCGTGGGTGGACATCGAGGACCAGGCCGACGCGATGGGTGACATCGACGTCGAGACCTTCCCGACGCTTCTGATCGCAAAGGGTCACCGGGTGCGATTTCTGGGGCCGGTGCTCCCTTCAACCGGCGCGATCGGGCGGCTGCTCGAGAGCCTGCGCGAGGATGAGACCCGCGTCACCGCGCCCCCCGAGGCGGACGCGCTGCTCGCGCGGCTCGAGGCTGGCGGCCTGCAGACGCCCTGACCGACGCGCCCCCGTCCTACGTAGCTCTTGTGCCCATCCTGACGGGCGCCGCGCCGATGCGGGCTCTCAAATGCATGGCATGGCCAGTGTGGTGCTGGCCATGGATTCTTTTCATTCCATGCAAGACCTAAGGAGTACCCACCATGGCTTCCAGCAACCCCGGCAGCAACCCCAGCGGCAAGAGCGGCGGATCCAACCGCGGCTTTGCCTCGATGGATCCACAACGACAGCGCGAGATCGCCAGCCAGGGCGGTCGCGCCGCCCACGAGAAGGGCACGGCCCACGAATTCAGTTCGGAGGAGGCACGCGAGGCGGGTCGCAAGGGAGGGCAGGCGCGCAGCCAGAACAACCGCGCCAACAAATCGCTCGGTAATCGCTGAGACCTCAGGC
>CAZUKC010000063.1:7369-8683 GCA_964620375.1 uncultured Ramlibacter sp.
GTCGCAGCCCCGGCAGGGGGCTGCGCGCGGGCCCGCAACTGGCCGCAGCCTGCCTCGACGTCCTGACCGGCCGACTGGCGCAGCTTGGTCAACACGCCACGCCGGTGCAGCGTGCGGGCGATGGCGGCGGCGCGCTCCCAGCTGGGGCGCCTGAACTCCAAGCCGTCCACCGCGTTGAACGGAATCATGTTCATGACCGCGTAGCGGCCCTTGAGCAGTCGCACGATGCCGTCGATCTCGTCGTCGCCGTCGTTCACACCCTCGATCAGGGTCCACTGGTACTGGATCGGATAGCCGGTGGCCCGCGCATACCGCTCGCCGGCCTCGACCAGGTCCTGCGGGGGGATATGCGGTGCGCGGGGCAGCAGCCGCTCGCGCAGCGCCGGCTTGGTGGTGTGCAGGGACAGGGCCAGCGCGGGCTTGACGCGGCCCTGGGGCAGACGCTCGAAGACACGCGGATCGCCCACGGTGGAAAACACCAGATTCTTGTGACCGATATTGCCCTGCGTGCCCAGGAGGTCGATGGCCTCCAGCACGTTGTCCAGGTTGTGAGCCGGTTCGCCCATGCCCATGAAGACGACCTTGCGCACCGGGCGGCGGCGGCGCGCCAGAACCACCTGGGCGACGATCTCGGCGCTCTCGATCTGACGCAGCAGGCCCTCGCGACCGGTCATACAGAACACGCAGCCGACTGCGCAGCCGACCTGGGTGGACACGCACAGGCCGTCGCGCGGGAGCAGCACGCTCTCCACGGATTGCCCGTCGGCGAGATCGACCAGCAGGCGCTCGGAGCCATCCTGCGCGGGGTGCACGGAGCGCACGCGCGCCAGGGCTTCGAGTTCCTGCGCGAGTTCAGGCAGGGCCTGGCGCAGGGCCTGCGGCATGAAATCCTCGAGCCGGCGACGGCCGCCATCCTGCGGCTTGGCCTGCGACCACCGACGCAGCACCCGTTCTTCGTGCACGGGTCGCGCGCCCAGGGCGCGCAGTCGTTGTCGCAAGGTCTCAATCCGCATGCAGCGAGCTTAACGCGCTCGCCCGGTCGGATACATCAGCCGGCCCGCCCCTGCCCCTGGGTCAGGGTCTGCTTCGAGCCCTCCCCCTGGGACGGGTGAGAGCGATCGGGGTGTGCGGGCGAGGAAATGTCGCCCAGGGACAGCGCGACGTCGTCCTGTTCCTCGGGGCTCTTGACCGCGATATCACCCAGCGAGACGATGCCCACCAGATGGTCCTGCTTGTCGACCACGGGCATGCGCCGGATCTGGGCGCTGGCCATCTCGTGAAGAACCTCGCTGACCTCGTCGTTCTCACGCACGG
>CAZUKC010000064.1:0-8654 GCA_964620375.1 uncultured Ramlibacter sp.
CCCCAGGCACGGGTGCTGAAGATCTCTTCCCAGAGGGCGTCACGGCTCATGAGGCACTTTCAGTCAAGTAGGAGTCGGGGCGGCGGGTGGGCGCGGTCAAACCCGAGCCGGGCCGCCGCGGCCCAATAGCGATTGTCGTCGTGGACGGCCTCCCCCACCGAAAAGGGCAGGGTACGCCGGGAGAAGCCCAATTTGTAGAACAGGAGGGGATTGTCCGGCGAGGTGTCGGTTCCACCGGCGAGGTAGAGGGCCTGCGCACCCTGCGCCTGGCCCCAGAGGGCCGCCTGCGCCTGCAGCAGGCTGGGGGTGCCAGTCTCCTTGCCCTCGGGGCTGCTGGCGCCCAGGTGGTATTCGACCACGGCACCTTCTTCTTGCCGCAGATAGACGCCCGCCGAGAGCCAGCGTCCTTCCCGTTGGCACACCTGCAGGTGGGCGCTAGGCAGCTGCGACAGCGCCTCGAAGTAGGCGTCGGAGAAAAAGTAGAACGGCACCGCCGCCAGGTCCTGCATGGCCTGGCGATAAAAGGGCGCGTAGCGGGCCCAGTCGGCCGGCTCGCGGCTCCAGCGGGTCTGCACGCCCGCCTGCTGCGCGCGCCGGATCTTGCGGCGGGTGAGGCTGTTGAAACCGGCGGCCACGTCGGGCACGGTCAGGTCCACCGAGACGGTGGTGCGGTTTTCCTTCACGGTGCCGCCGAAGGCGCGCAGGGAGTCGGGCGCATGCGGATGGAAGCGGCAGAACTCGGCCAGCACACCCTCCTGGCGGCACCAGGCCTGCCAGGCCGACCAGGCCTGGGCCAGGAAGGCCGGGTCGCCGGACGACGTGAGCGGACCGCCGTACCCATAGGGCGAGGTCGCGCCCCACTCGCCTGCCTGGCCAGCCAGGGGCAGCAGATGCACCGAGTGGATCCACTGCGCCTCACCGCCTTCCAGCACCGCATGAACGCAGCGCAGCTTCGGGTCGCGACGCGTGTCGGCCGCCGCGAACGCGGGGCTGAGCGAAGCGATCCGCCATGCGGACGGCAGGCGCTCGAAGCGGGCCTGGGCCTCGGCGGTCGAGAGGGCGACGATGCGCATCACGCCACACTCCCGTCGCGGGTGAGGCCACGAGCGACCGCCAGCACCCGCGCAGTGGCCTGGGCCGGCGCCTCACCCACCGGACGGTCCGCCGCACCCGCCAGCTGCGGCAGGTGCGTCGCGATCTCATGGAACTGCAATTCACGCTGTGCAATTCCCATGGACAGGTACGGGCTCAGACCGTCGAGGATGGAACCGCGCACCTGGGTCACCTCGCGACCGGCCAGATGGGCCTCCACACCCACGGTGGAGACCGTCACCACCACCTCATCGCAGGCGTGCAGGTAAGGGTGCAGGGGCCCCTGGGCGACGCGGATACGGGCATGGGCCAGCGCGCGGACGTCGTCGGCAGGCGCCTCGCTCGGGTGACGGCGTACCCACAGCGCCAGGGTGGGATCGGCCTGCACCGCCTCGATCAGGCGGGTCTCGATACGCCGCGGCCATGCAGGATCGCCCTGCCCCGCGATGCCCGTGACCTGCTCGGGTTCGGGCGACGAGGCGTAGAGCAGCACGCGCTGCGCAGTCCATCCGGCCTCGCGCCGCAATGCGTGGCCCTGCGCGATGACCGCTGGATCCTGCAGGCTGTCAAACGCGGGATTGCCCGTCACGTGCAGATGATGTGCCGGCCGCCCTGCCGCCACCAGGCTCTGCGCCACCTGCGGATTGAGCACGCACAGGGCGTCGGCGTAATCGGGGCGCACCAGCCACTCGCGCTCCCACAGCCCGAACAGGTCCAGCAGGCACAGGCTGGGAACGCCCAGACGCCGGGCTGCGAGCAGCGCAGCGCGCTCGGCACGCGGCGAGTTGGTCGCCAGCACGCAGGCCGGCTGCCATCGGCGGATGGCCCGCTCCAGCACGCGCACGGGCAGGAAGGCCTGGCGACCGTACCGGGCGTAGCGCGCGGCCGCTTCCTGCGGCCCGACCTCGGCTTCGAGTTCGGCATAGGACAGGCCCAGATAGGCCACCGATTCCTCCCGCTGCGCCGCCTGCACCTCCAGCGTCTGGACCAGGCGCTGGCCATGCTGCAGGGCCTGGGTGTCTGTAGGCTCGATCAGGTCGGCGAAGCCGATCACCGGCAGCCCGGCCTCGCGCACCACCGCCGCCGCGGTGGTAAGGGCCAAGAACACCACGCGTGCCACGCCCTGTGCCTGCGCCTGCAGCGCCACGGGCAGCAGCGCCTTCACATGGCCACCACCATAGGCGACGAACAGCCAGACGGGCGGCTGTGAGGCGGCCCCCGGGACCCCGCGGGTCATGCGCCCACTCCGGCGCTCAGTCCCAGCTGCAGGATGCCAGCCTCCCAGATCGCCAGCGCGGCCAGCGCGCGCAGCTCGCGGGTGTGGTTCGCGCTGCCATCGCGATGGCGCTGCAGCAATCCAGTGACCGCCTGCGGCTGAAACAGGCGCGCGATCAGTTCGCTGCCTTGCAGGGTCTGCGCCAGCCAGTCGTAGCTCTCCTTGCGGAACCACTCGCCCACCGGCACGGTGAACATCTGTTTCTTGCGATAAGCCAGCTCCTGACCGATCAGGGGCACCACCGCCTGCTTGTACCAGTGCTTCTTGTCTCCTGCGGGCGAGAGCTTGGTCGCGCCGCGCGAGCGGAAGGCGAACTCCATCATCCGCCAGTCCAGGAAGGGCGTGCGCGCCTCGATCGACACCGCCATCCCCATGCGATCGGGCTTGACCAGGTTGTTGCCCGATAGCAGCAGCTGCATGTCCAGGTACAGGGCCTGGTTGACGCGATCGAAGTGCTGCGCCTGCTCAAACCAGGGGCGCGCGGCGACCTCAAAGCTGTCCACGCTGGCCAGGCGCGCGGCGATGTCATCGCGGTACAGGGCCTGCTTTTCCATCGGCGAGAACAGCGAGATCGAATCGAAGTAGCGCCTGCGGAATGTCGCGTCGTCCAGTACGCCGACACCTGGCGTGGCGAAAAACTGCTCGTACTTCTCGTAGCCCGCAAAGAGCTCGTCGCCGCCGTCGCCGGTGAGGACCACCTTCACATGGCGCGCGGCCAGCTCGCTCACGCGCAGGGTGGGCATGAAGGAGGCATCACCATGCGGCTGGTCCAGGTGGTGCAGCACTCGCGGCCAGCGATCGAGCATGTTCAGCTCGGCGACCTCCATGGTGTGGTCGCAGCCGAAACGCCGTGCGGCATCGGCCGCATAGGTCGATTCGTCGAAGCGCGGGTCCGCAAAGCCGATGCAGAAGGTCTTGACCGGTTGGTCCACATGCCGCGCCATCAGGGCCACGATGGTGCTGGAGTCCACGCCGCCCGAGAGAAAGGCGCCCCAGGGCACGTCGGCGCGCAGGCGGATGCGGGTGGCGTCGTCCAGCAGGTGCAGGAATTCCTCCGACCACGCGTCGAAGGCGATGGGGCGCTCGCGCTGGTCCGCCAGGTTCCACCAGCGCTGCGTCTGCACACCCTGGCGCGTGAACTTCATCCAGGTCCCGGGCATCACGTGGCGGACGCCTTCCCAGATGGTCCAGGGCGCGGGGATGTAGTTGAAAGTGAGGTAGTGGTGAACGGCCTCAAGGTCCACCTTCGGCGCCTGCCCGCCGGCTTGCAGCACGGGCAGCAGCGCCTTGATCTCGGAGCCGAAGACCATACTTTGGCCGTCGTCGTGCACGTACAGCGGCTTGACGCCGATGCGGTCACGCACCAGATACAAGGCGTCTTCACGGGCGTCGTCGATGGCGATGGCAAACATGCCGTTCAGGCGCTTGAGACACGCGATGCCTTCGCGCTCGTACAGGCGCAAGATCACCTCGGTGTCCGATTGCGTGTCCAGGCGCACGCCCTGCGCGCGCAATTGCGCGGCGAGTTCGACGTGGTTGAAGATCTCGCCGTTTTGCACCACGGCGATGCGGCCGTCGTCCGAGACAAAGGGCTGATGCCCGCCGCCAATGTCGATGATGGACAGGCGCCGGTTGCCGATGGCCACGCCGCGGCCTTGCGGCTGCCAGATGCCTTCGTCGTCGGGCCCGCGGTGCACCAGGCTGCGCGCCATCGCCGCGAGCGATCCTTCAGGAGGGGCCTGCCGCTCGCGATCCCAGTAACCGAAGATGCCGCACATGCTCAGTTGCTCCCGCGGCCGGTCAAGCGGCCGAGCGTCCAGCCGAGGATGCGCAGGTCCAGCCACAGGCCCCGATCGCGCACGTACTGCAGGTCCAGCGCCAGGCGCTGTGCTTCGGTGGCTGCCGACCGCAGCTTGGCCTGTGCAAGACCGGTGATCCCCGGTCGCACGCTGCAGCGCGCCTCCCAGTCAGCGGACGCATACAGCGCACGCTGCGCCGGCACGTCGGGTCGTGGGCCCACCAGACTCATATCGCCCAGGAGCACGTTGAACAACTGCGGCAGCTCGTCCAGGCTGGTGCGTCGGATGAAGCGACCCACACGGGTGATGCGCGGGTCGTCCGCGCTGGTGTGATACGGGCCGATGGCCGCGGCGTTCTTCACCATGCTGCGGAACTTGTACATGCCGAACTCGCGACCGCCCTGGCCCACCCGCACCTGCCGAAACAGTACCGGCAGGCCGCTTTCGAGCATCACCGCGAGCGCAGTGACGGCCAGCACGGGCGACAGGGCCAGCAACGCTGCGAGCGAGACCACGATGTCGAACAGCCGCTTGGTCATCGCGCAGCGGCCATGTCGGCGGCGATCTGGCGGATTCGACCGGCGGTCTCTCGCGCATCGGCCTGAACCCGGGCGGCGTCACGTACCGCCAGTTCGCGCTCGGCCTGTCGCAGCGCGTGGATGCCGTCCTCGTAGGACGAACCGGCATCGGGCCGGTTGAAGGTACGCGAGAGGATCACAGCCTGCGAGCCCAGTCGCAGGTGCTCGCCCAGCACTGCGCGCCCGGGCAGCAGGCCTTCGTCCAGGCGGGCGATGCCGCCGAAGCCAAAGCGCAGGCCGCGCGCGCGTGCGAGCGCCGAAAGGTCGTCCAGCGACCCCATCGCCAAGGGCTCGAACATGAAGCGCAGGCCCATGGAGATATGCAGGTCGTTCAGACCCACGTACACCTCCCACAGGCCTGGCGTGTCGATCCAGTCGCTGGCGCTGCGCAGCGCGCCGGCTGTCTCGACCAGGGGCACGATGGGACGACGGCCGTCGACGACGCGCGCGAATTCGCGCAGCGTCGCCGCGTCGGTGAACATGGGCAGCATCAGGAGGTCAGCGCCCTGTGCAATCGCATCGTCCACCTCGCCGGGCGTACCGGCGTGCAGGGGGTTGACCCGCACCATGAGGCGCGCTCGCCGCAGTTCAGACTTGATGCGGCCCACGTCCTCGAGCGTGTGGGCGCTGATGAAGGTGTTGCGCCCAGCCTGGCGTTCGGCCTTGCCCAGTCGCTCGAGATCAACCACGGGCCGCAGGCCCTCCAGGGCGTCGCAGCGGCGGGCCAGCAGGGGGTCGTTGGTGAACTGGAGCAGGTCAAGCATGAGGCGGGCCGCGGGGCGCGTGATTATCGCCGCAGGGCCAGCCGCATCGTCCCCGCGCCATGCCAGGCCGCGCCCAGGACGACTAGGCCCGCGAACACCGTCAGCGCCAGGGCGGGCACCACCGGCAGCCCCCCTGCCCCGCCCGTCGCCCGTAGCAGGGCGGCCACGACCAGCAGCGCGGCGAAGGGCCAGAGCATGGCCCGCACCGGCAGGCAGCGCGCCGCGCCGTCGCCCAACGCGATCAGGAGCCCCAGGGCCACGAACAGGTACACCGCGTTCAGAACCGCCATCAGCGCCGCGCCGCCGCGGGGCTCCGCCGCCGCCAGGCCCAGCAGCACCAGCAGCGCCAACGCGTACAGGGCTGCGGCGGGCCGCATGCGACCCTGCGAGGCCAGCACCGTGAGGGCTACCGCCGCCAGCGCCTGGGGCAGCAGACCCATGGCCGCCACGCGACCCCACTCGGCCACCTGCGCCAGGGCCGGACCCGTCATGCGGCCCCAGCCAAACAGCAGCTGCGCCAGGGCATCGGCCCCCACCAGCAGGCCCGCGGCGCAGGCGCAGGCCAGGGCGAAGGCCAGCGCAAAAGCGATGCGCACCGGCTCGCGGGCCGTCGCGTCCTGCAGGCCCTGCGTCACCGCACGGGCCACCGCCGGAAAGGCCAGGGTGGCCACCAGCTGAATCGCCAGCACCAGGGGCAGCTCCACGAGCTTCCAGGCGTAGTTGAAGGTGGCCAGGGCCCCTTCGCCCGAGACCGAGGCCAGCGAGCGCGCCACGAAGGGCAAGGCCAGGGGCAGGCCTGCGCTCAGGACGGCCCAGGTCCAGAGGCGGGTGGCCGGCAGGGGGATCGTTGCGGGGGCTGGCTGGTCCAAGGCCACGCCCGCACCGACCCGGCCGCGCGGCATGCGCCAGGCTTGCCACATTAGGCGCAGGACCATCGCGGCCATCAGGCCCAGCCCCAGGGCCATCACCGCCCCGTCCGCCGCCCCTCCCCACCCGGCCACCACGATGGCGGCAATCAAGGCGCCGTTGACCACCAGGTTAGCGGCATACAGGCCGGTGAAATCGCGTTCGTGCTGCAGGCGCGTCCCCCACAGAGAGGCCAGTAGGGCCAGAGGAAAAGCGAGGGCACTCCAGACCAGGGCCTGTGCGGCGGCTGGGCCCAGCGCTTCGGGCAGGCCCGCGGCCAGGACACGCACCAGCGGCCCCTGCCAGGCCAGGACCGCCCCTATCGCCGCGGTGGCGGCGCCCAGCGCCAGCAGCACACGGGCCACCCGACGCTGCAGCCCGTCGACGGCGCCGGGATCCTGCCCCGCCCAGGCCGGCACCAGCACATAGGCCAGCGCGCCGCTGGCCGCCACACCGGCCAGCCAGTCGGGGAGGGTCAGCATCAAGACCGCCACGTCGGCCAGGCCCGAGGTACCGAAGGCCGCGGCCTGGGCGGACTCGCGCCCCAGCCCCAGGAGCCGGCTGGCCAGGAGCAGGGCCAGGGAGAGGACACCGGCTTTCAACAGCATGGGCGGATTATCCGGCGGGCCGCCGGGGCCCCTTCCTTGGAAACCTAGAATGCGGGGTTTGGCCGGAGGCACTTCGGCCCCCTACGCCCACCCCCTGATCACCCCATGTCCGAGAACGCCCCACAAGCCCCCGCCCCCGCTGCCGACGAGAACCAGCTGATCGCCGAGCGCCGCGAGAAGCTGCGGGCCCTGCGCGAGGCGCAGCAACAGGGCGGGCCGGTGGCCTTCCCCAACGACTTCAAACCCGGCGACCATGCCGACAACCTGCAGCAGGCCCATGGCTTCAAGGAGGCACCCACCCTGGAGGCCGAGGCCATTCCCGCGTCCATCGCGGGGCGCATGATGCTCAAACGGGTGATGGGCAAGGCCAGCTTCGCCACGCTGCAGGACGTCAGCGGCCGCCTGCAGATCTACGTGACGCGGGACAGCGTGGGCGAGGAGGTCTACGCCGCCTTCAAGCACTGGGACCTCGGTGACATCGTGGCCTGCGAAGGCACCCTGTTCAAGACGCGCACCGGCGAGTTGTCCATCCACGCGACCCGCATCCGCCTCCTGACCAAGAGCCTGCGCCCGATGCCGGACAAGTTCCATGGCATCCACGACCAAGAGGTCAAGTACCGCCAGCGTTATGTGGACCTCATGACCGATGAAGACGCACGCCAGCGCTTCATCGCCCGCAGCCGCGCCATCACCGGCATCCGCGAGTTCATGGTGTCGCACCACTTCCTGGAAGTGGAGACGCCCATGCTCCACCCGATCCCCGGCGGCGCGAACGCGCGTCCCTTCAAGACCCATCACAACGCGCTGGACCAGGAGATGTTCCTGCGCATCGCACCGGAGCTGTACCTGAAGCGCCTGATCGTGGGCGGCTTCGAGCGGGTGTTCGAGATCAACCGCAACTTCCGCAACGAAGGCATCTCGGTGCGTCATAACCCCGAGTTCACGATGATGGAGTTCTACGCGGCGTACTGGAACTACCGCGACCTGATGGACTTCACCGAGGCGCTGATTCGCGATGCGGCGATGAAGGCCGCGGGCACGCTGCAACTGACCTACGCCGACAAGCCCGTGGATCTGGCGGAGCCGTTCCAGCGTCTGACCATCCGCGAGGCGATCGCGAAGTACACCGACGCGGGCACCGGCGCCGACGACCGAGAGTGGTTGATCCCCGCCCTGCGCAAGCTGGGTCTGACCGAGGAGAAGCACCGCCTCTCGACCCGCTCCCTGGCGGGCCTGCAGGTGCTGTACTTCGAGGAGACGGTGGAGGAAAAGCTGTGGCAGCCCACCTTCATCATGGAGCACCCCACCGAGATCTCGCCGCTGGCGCGCGCCAACGACCAGCGTCCCGAGGTGACCGAGCGCTTCGAGCTTTACATCACCGGTCGCGAATTCGGCAACGGCTTCTCCGAGCTCAATGACGCCGAAGACCAGGCCGCGCGCTTCCACGCGCAGGTCGATGCCAAGGACGCAGGCGACGACGAGGCCATGTTCTTCGACCACGACTTCGTGCGCGCCCTGGAGTACGGCATGCCGCCCACCGGCGGCTGCGGCATCGGCATCGACCGGCTGATGATGCTGCTCACGGACTCGCCGAGTATTCGGGACGTGATTCTGTTTCCGGCGTTGCGGCG
>CAZUKC010000065.1:0-8601 GCA_964620375.1 uncultured Ramlibacter sp.
TGTTGAAGCCGAGCTTCTGGTCGTCGTACGGGCCCACCCACTCGGCGGCGTCGATCGTGCCCTTTTCCAGCGCCTGGTAGATCTCGCCACCGGGGATGTTCTGCGGCACCACGCCCACTCGCTCGAGTACGCGGCCTGCGAAACCGCCGACGCGGAACTTCAGGCCCTTGAAGTCGGCGAGCGACTTGATCTCCTTGCGGAACCAGCCGCCCATCTGGGCGCCGGTGTTACCCATCACGAAGTTCACCACGTTGTGCTGCGCGTAGAACTCGCGGAACAGCTTCATGCCGTTGCCGTGGAACATCCAGGCCTGCATCTGGCGGGCATTCAGGCCGAAGGGGATGGCGCAGTCGATGGCGAAGGTCGGGTCCTTGCCGAAGTGGTAGTACGGGGCGGTGTTGGCCATTTCGACCGTACCGTTGGTCACGCCATCCAGCACACCGAAGGCGGGCATCAGTTCGCCGGCCGCGTGGGTGGTGATCTGGAACTTGCCACCGGTCAGGTCGGAGACCTTCTTGGCGAAGACGTCGTTAACGCCGAACAGCGTATCCAGCGACTTCGGAAACGCCGAAGCCAGGCGCCAACGCAGCGTGGCCTGCGCGTGAACTGCCGGAGCGACACCCGCCGCCAGCACGCCAGCAATGCCAGCACTCTTGATGATCGATCTGCGATCCATGAATGACTCCTGTGAAATTGAACTTGAAAAAACGGCCCACACACCTGTCGGTGGTGGAGCCGGTGGCGCCAATATAAGCCGGCTATAAGTTTTACAGCGCAGGGTGAAACCCTGAAGGTCGGAGGGACTGGGCGCAACACATGTGCCAAAACGTTT
This sequence comes from uncultured Ramlibacter sp., assembly GCA_964620375.1. GTDB lineage: Bacteria > Pseudomonadota > Gammaproteobacteria > Burkholderiales > Burkholderiaceae_C > Ramlibacter. The sequence goes on from CAZUKC010000065.1 coordinate 833, forward strand.
AGGAATCGCGAGAAAAAATGTAAACTAGCGGAGCCTAATTGGGGGGTTCTCGAGATCCCTCCACCGAGGCAAAACCAAAAGCTTAATTCCAAACGGAGACATACTTTTTGTCTACCACTAATTCCGCAAAAGGCGACGCCCCCGGCAACCTCACCATCGGCGAAGGCGTCAAGGTGGTCGGCCAGCTCGTCGTACCCGGTCTGGCCGTGATCAACGGCACCCTGCAGGGCGAGCTGCAGGCGGACGAACTGCTGGTCGGGCCCAAGGGCTCGCTGTCCGGGCAGGTGCGCGTGCGCACCGCCGACATCCACGGCAGCACCCACGAGACCCTGGAGGCCTCCGAGTTCCTGTGCGTGCGCGGAACGGGCCGGGTCAACGGCCAAGCCCGCTACGGCGAGATCGAGATCGAGAAGGGCGGCGTCATCCGTGGCGCGATCTCGCCGGTCGGCGAATCGGCACCGCAGTCGCCCGCGGCAGCGCCCGCAGCACGCCCCGTCGACCCCGCCCCCCCCGCTGACACTTCTGCCTCCGCCGGCTGAGGCGGTCTCCCACCTTTTCAAGACTCTTCATGCTGAAGCGTTTCAGTCAGGGGCTACGTCGCTGGGTCAAGCTGGTCATAGGACTGTGGGACCGGCAGTACCACGACTCGCGCATCATCCTGGAACAACAGGGTGACCTGAAGTACCTGGTCATCACGGCCCGGTTCCAGCGCAACCTCGCCCGCACGCTGCTGGTCACTTGCTCCACGACCCTGGTGCTGCTGGTGGGCATGTCCTCCACCGCGGCCTACCTGCACACGCGCAAGATGATGCTGGAGGACTCGCACCGCGAGATCTACATCGCCCTGCAGTCGGCCGGCATCAATCCAGACGCGCAGAACGGCGAGTACACGCAGGAAGACATGCTCGAGATGGCCCGCACGATCCGTGAGCGGGACATGCAGATCCGCCAGTACCTGGGCGACTGGACCGAAAACCTCGCGAGCCGCAACAACCAGCTGCGCGGTCTGGTGAAGAACTCGGGCCTGAACGAAAAGGTCATCAGCATCATCCAGGGCAGTCAGAACGTCGGCGGTGTCGCCGAGAACTTCAAGGCCAACTCGCTCCTGAGCAGCGCGTTCGCCAAGGAGACCGCCACCAACAGCGAGCTGCGCACCGTGCTGGAGGCCCTGCCTGCCAAGATGCCGCTGGAGGAATACGTCATCACCTCCGACTTCGGCATCCGCAAGCACCCGATCGACAACAAGCCGAGCCTGCACGCGGGCATCGACCTGATCCCGCTGTCCAACAAGGACACCGTGCGCGTGGTCAAGCCCGGGAAGGTGACGGTCGCCCGCTACAACGGGCACATGGGCAATACCGTGATCGTGCGCCATGACCGCGGCCTGGAGACCCTGTACGGCCACCTGGACAAGGTGTTCGTGAAGGAAGGCCAGGAGGTGACCGAGGACACCGTGCTGGGGACCGTGGGCAACACCGGCCAGTCGACGGGCAAGCACCTGCACTTCGAAGTTCTGATCGGCAGCTACCAGGTCGATCCCAGGAAAGTCGTTCAGACCGCCCAAAATGTTCGCAAAATCGAAAAATAAGTCTTCGGACAACGTTTACGAGGAGCCAGAGGACATGACCCCCGAGACGGCCAATCCGGCTCCCCGCAGCGGCGCCTCCAGCGGTTTCCTGCTGGATAGCAACAAGCCCTCCGTGATCAGCGAGGGTTTCTCGCTGGTCGGCGACATCTCGGCCCAGGGCGTCCTGCACGTCGAAGGCATGATCAAGGGCACGGTCACCACCGACGCGGTGAACATCGGCATCACCGGTGCGGTCGAGGGCAAGATCCAGTGCAACTCGCTCCAGATCAAGGGCGCCTTCGTGGGCGAGGCCCGTTGCCAGGAGCTGTTCATCGCCAGCAAGGCGCGGGTCAGAGGCACCATCACGTACGAGACCCTGTCCATCCAGCGCGGGGCCTACGTCGAAGGAGAGCTCGCCCGAGCGAGCTGACGCTCGACCCGCCAGCCTGTCAGACCCCGAGCAGACATGCGTAAGACCTGGACCGAATCCGACGCGCAACGTCTGCGGGAGCTGCGGGAGCAGGTCGGGATCCCGCAGGCGGCCTTCGCCAAGCGTCATGCCCTGTCCGTCGGGCAAGTACGGGAACTCGAAGGCGGCAAGACCGGCTCCTTCTACTCCGAAGACATCAAGGCCCACACCGGTCGCCGGCTGCTCGCCGCGCTCGGGTACGTCGCTCCCCCTGAAGCGCCCGAAGCCGTCGCACCGCTGCCGACGCCGGACGCCGCACCAGCGCCCGAGCCGGAAACCCCCGCCGGCAACACGCATCAACCCGAGCCCGAAGTCGCGCCCGGGTCCGAACCCACCGCCCCCGCGGTGCCGCAGAACGCGGCTGCTGCCGACCCCGAACCTGTCTCCAATCCCGATCCCGAACCGGTATCCGACCCGGCACCCGCACCACTCCCGACCGCTGGCGCAGCAGCCAGCCCGCCCCCCGACGGGGACGCAGCCACTGCCCTGACGCCCTCCCCCGCCCCCGATACGCGCCGGCGCAGCATGGCCCCGGTGCTGGCGCTGGCCCTCGTGGTGGCGGTCGCAGGCGTGTGGATCCTCAAGAACCGCAGCGCGTCCGGCCCTTCGGCCGTGTCCACCGTGACCGAACCCGTGGTCCCGGCGACACCCCCCCGCGCCGAGCCCGCCGAGGCTGCGGCGTCGGAGCCAGCCCCTCCTGCACCGGTGGCGCCGGCGGCATCGGCTCCGTCCTCGGCGGTAGCCGCCGCGTCGGCGCCGGTCCGCCTGCCAGCCGCCTGCGAAATGCCCGCCGGCCGCACGCCGACCACCTATCAGTCTCCGGTGGCCGACAAGCCCGCCACCTATGTCTATGTCGAGGCGGCGGTCGACGCGCAGGTCTGCGTGGTCGACGCCCAGTCGCGAGCGCGCGTGCTTGCGCTCAAGGCGGGCGAGTCGGCCAACGTGGCAGGCACCCCGCCCTTCACCGTGCGCAGCACGCAGTGGAATGAGCTCAAGGTGTTCTTCCAGGGCCTGCGGGTGCAACTCGATCCCGGTGCCGCCACCGACCCGGTGGTGATCCTGCCGCGACGGGCCAACTGAGCCCGCGCTCGGCGCACCCTCGCGCCGGGCTGAAGAATTCATTCCAAAGGTTTACATTGCCTCGGCTTTCGAGGAAGATGCGCACTTTTTTACGCTGCGCTTGCCTGCGCCGCACCCCGCGCACTCCCGATGGCTGCCCCGGCTCCTTCACCCCCTGCCGATACCGGCACGCAGCCCCTGCCGGGTCTGGCCAAGGCCCTGGTGCGCGCCGGCAAACTCGGTGAGCAGGCGGCACAAGACCTCTATCGGCAGGCCCAGGGCGCCGGCGCCACCTTCATCGCGGTCCTGACCGGATCGGGCGTGGTCTCACCCGCCGACCTCGCCCACACCCTGTCGGCGGCCTATGGCGTGCCCCTGCTGGACCTGGACGCGGTGAACGCCCGGCGCCTCCCGCGCCACCTCCTGGACGCGCGGACCTGCCAGTCGCTGCGAGTGGTGGTGCTGGCCAAACGCCATCACCGCCTGGTCGTGGCCACGGCCGACCCCTCCGACCAGCAGGCCAGCGAAAAGATCAAGTTCGCCACCCAGCTGGGAGTCGACTGGATCGTCGTCGAGTACGACAAGCTCTCGCGCCTGGTCGAAGCACAGTCCACCACCGCCGCTGAGGCGATGGACCACCTGATCGGAGACGACTTCCACTTCGACGAGTCCACCCTGGACCCCGCGCTGGAGGACGATCAGGACAAGACCGCCAGCGCCGAAGTGGGCGATGCGCCGGTGGTGAAGTTCCTGCACAAGATGCTGCTGGACGCCTTCAGCCAGCGCGCCTCGGATATCCATTTCGAGCCCTACGAGCACCAGTACCGGGTGCGCTTTCGCATCGACGGCGAGCTGCGCGAGATCGCCGCGCCCCCGGTCGCGATCAAAGACAAGCTGGCCTCGCGCATCAAGGTGATCTCGCGCATGGACATCTCCGAGAAACGCGTGCCCCAGGACGGGCGCATGAAACTCAAGATCAGCCCAGACCGGGTGATCGACTTTCGCGTGAGCACACTGCCCACGCTGTTCGGCGAAAAGATCGTGATCCGGATCCTGGATCCCTCGGCCGCGCGCATCGGCATCGACACCCTGGGCTACGAACCCGAAGAAAAGGCGCGCCTGCTGGACGCCATCGGCCGGCCGCACGGCATGATCCTCGTCACCGGCCCCACCGGCTCGGGCAAGACGGTGTCCCTCTACACCTGCCTGAACCTCCTGAACCAGCCAGGGGTCAACATCGCCACCGCCGAAGACCCCTCCGAAATCAATCTGCCCGGGGTCAACCAGGTCAACGTGAACGAGAAGGCGGGTCTGACCTTCGCCGCAGCCCTGCGCGCCTTCCTGCGCCAGGACCCGGACATCCTGATGGTGGGCGAGATCCGAGACCTGGAAACCGCCGATATCGCCATTAAGGCCGCCCAGACCGGCCACCTGGTGCTCTCGACGCTGCACACGAACGACGCGCCCACCACGCTCACGCGGCTGCGCAACATGGGTATCGCGCCGTTCAACATCGCGTCCAGTGTGATCCTGATCACCGCCCAGCGCCTCGCACGCCGTCTGTGCCCGCACTGCAAGCAGCCAACCGACCTGCCTCGCCAGAGCCTGGAAGATGCCGGCTTCAGGCCCGAAGATCTGGACGGCAGCTGGACGCCGTTTCGCGCCGTCGGTTGCGCCCACTGCAACCACGGCTACAAGGGACGCGTCGGGCTCTACCAGGTCATGCCCGTCACCGAAGCCATCCAGCAGATCATCCTGCGTGACGGCAACGCGCTGGACATCGCCCGCCAGTGTGAGCGCGAAGGCGTGCGTAGCCTGCGCCAGTCGGGCCTGCGCAAGGTCCGACAAGGGGTGACCTCCCTGGAGGAAGTGCTGGCCTGCACCGCGATCTAGCGCACCGCGAGCCGACTCACCCCGTTCCTAGCCCTCCGACCCCAGGTACTCGCCCATGGCCACCGCACATCCCCCCCTCGCCAAGGTCCAAGAATCCGTCTACGAGTGGGAAGGCCGGGACCGACAGGGCCGGCTCGTCAGCGGCGAGCTGCGGGCGGCCGCAGAAGACCAGGCGCAGGCCCTGCTGCGGCGCCAAGGCATCACCCCCACCCGTATCCGCAAGCGCGCTACGGGTCGCGGCGGCGCCGTCGGGCCGCGAGACATCGCCCTGTTCACGCGCCAGCTGGCCACGATGATGAAGGCTGGCGTGCCGCTGCTGCAGGCCTTCGACATCGTGGCGCGGGGCAACGCCAAGCCGCAGGTCGCCCGCCTGCTGTCGGACATCCGCGCCGACGTCGAGACCGGCACCTCGCTGTCCTCGGCCTTCCGCAAGTTTCCGCAGCACTTCGGCGACCTGTACTGCAACCTGGTCGAGGCCGGCGAGGCGGCCGGCATCCTCGAGTCCATCCTGGAGCGCCTGGCCACCTACCTGGAAAAGGTCCAGGCGATCCGGTCCAAGATCCGCTCCGCGCTCATGTACCCTGTGGCCGTGCTGCTCGTGGCGTTGGTCGTGGTGGCCGTGATCATGGTGTTCGTCATTCCCTCCTTCAAGGACGTCTTCTCCTCGTTCGGCGCGCAGCTGCCCGCGCCCACGCGCTTCGTGATCGCCCTGAGCGAGGCCTTCGTGCAGTACGGGGGCTTCGCGCTGGTCTTGCTGGTGGCCGGCACCGTCGCTGGGCTGCGCGCCTGGCGGCGCAGCGCGCGCCTGCAGGCGGTGGCCGACCGCTTGCTGCTGCGGGTTCCGGTCTTCGGTCCGCTGGTGGTCAAGGCGGTGGTGGCGCGCTGGACGCGCACCCTGGCCACCCTGTTCGCCGCAGGTGTGCCTCTGGTCGAGGCCCTGGATTCGGTGGGTGGCGCGGCGGGCAACAGCCTCTACCTGGAAGCGACCCGCCGCATCCAGAAGGACGTGTCCTGCGGCAGCAGCCTGACCACGGCCATGACCCAGGCCCGCGTCTTTCCCACCATGGTCCTGCAGATGTGCGCCATCGGTGAAGAATCGGGCTCGCTCGATCACATGCTGAACAAAGCCGCCGACTTCTACGAGACCGAGGTCGACGACACGGTGGCGGGCCTGTCGAGCCTGCTCGAGCCGATGATCATCGTCATCCTGGGCGCGCTGGTGGGCGGGATCGTGGTCTCGATGTACCTCCCGATCTTCCGGCTGGGACAGGTGGTCTGATGGTCGTGACGTCCAGCGCGGTCCTGGCCTTCGCCGCCCTGCTGGGGCTGGTCGTGGGCAGCTTCCTGAACGTCGTCATTCACCGCCTGCCCCGCATGCTGGAGCGGCGCTGGGCCGACGAGGCCACCCGCCAGACCGGCGGCCCGCAATCGCCCGGCCCGGTGTACGACCTGGCGCGTCCGCGCTCGGCCTGCCCGCAGTGCGGGCACCGGCTGGCCGCCTGGGAACTCCTGCCGGTGCTGGGCTGGCTGCTGCTGCGGGGCCGCTGCCGGGCGTGCCGGGTGCGGATCCCCGCGCGCTACCCGCTGGTGGAACTGGCCACCGGCGCGCTCTTTGGCTGGGCCGCCTGGCGCTGGGGGCTCACGCCCACCGCAGCGGCCTGGGCCGGCTTCGGCGCGACCCTGCTGGCCCTGGCCGCGATCGACTGGGACACCACCTTGCTGCCCGACGACCTGACCCTGCCCCTGCTGTGGGCCGGGCTGATCGTCTCGGCCTTGGGCTGGAGTGGCACCGCACTGGCGGAGGCGGTCTGGGGCGCCGCAGCCGCTTACGCCGGTCTGTGGTGCGTGCACCAGGCCTTTCTGCGCCTGACGGGCCGAGAGGGCATGGGCTATGGCGACTTCAAGCTCTTCGCAGCGCTGGGCGCCTGGCTGGGATGGCAGGCCCTGATCCCCGTTATCCTGCTGGCTTCGATCACCGGAGCAGGCGTCGGCATCACCATGAAATTCACAGGCAGCTTGCGTGAAGGCGGCTACCTCCCCTTCGGCCCCTTCCTGGCGCTGGGCGGACTCGCGGCCATGGCCGGCGGGGTCCCGTGGTTCTGGCAAACCCTCACGCCCTGACACGCATGCAACGCATCGGATTGACCGGCGGTATCGGCAGCGGCAAGAGCACCGTGCTGCAGATGCTGGCGGCCCGGGGCGCCGCCACCGCCGACGCCGACGCCATCGCGCGCCGTGTGACCGCCGCCGGCGGCGCGGCCATGCCGGGCATCCGCGAGCGCTTCGGACCCAGCTTCCTTGCGGCCGACGGCAGCCTGGACCGGGCCCGGATGCGAGAACACGCCTTCGCCGACCCGGGGGCACGGGCCGACCTCGAGGCCCTGATCCACCCCTGGGTGGGCGCCGCGCTGCGCGAAGAAGAGGCCCGAGCCCGCGCGCAGGGTCGGCCCTGCCTGGTTTACGACATCCCCCTGCTGGTCGAGTCGGGCCGCTGGCGCGCCGAGGTCGACCGGGTGGTGGTGGTGGACTGCAGCCCCGAGACCCAGGTGGCCCGCGTGATGGCCCGCAACGCCCTGAGCGAGGCGCAGGTGCGCGCCATCCTCGCGGCGCAGGCGCCCCGCGCGCTGCGCCTAGCCGCCGCCGACCTGGTGATCTGCAACGACGGCCTGTCCCTGGCCGCGCTCGAAGAGGAGGTCCGCCAGGCGGCGATGAGCTTCGGGCTATGATCGCGGCTGTCGTGATCCTGTACGAATACCCGTTCAACGAGCGCATCCGCACTTA
>CAZUKC010000066.1:0-8593 GCA_964620375.1 uncultured Ramlibacter sp.
GCGAGACTGTCACCTCGGCCCGATCCGGCCGCGTGGTGAGCGAGGGCAGCAACGACTTCCTGCTGCTGTCCAACGGCCAACGCGTGCAGCGCGCCCTGGACGGTACCGACCTGAAGGTGACCAACTTCGTTGAGCTGGGCAACCAGGTGGGCACCTCCGACCTGGTTGCAAATGCCGAGATCCCCGCGCGTACCCGCAGCACGCCGGCCCTGCTGCGCGACCTCACCCCCGTGAACCAGGGCGAACTGGCCTGGCGCCTGGGCCTGGCTCTGGCGACAGTGAACTTCGTGGTGATCGCAGTCACCGTCTCCAGCGTCAACCCGCGTGCGACACGCAGCGGCAACCTGTTGTTCGCGCTCTTCGCCTTCGTCATCTACTACAACCTGCTGAACCTCGGACAAAGCTGGATCGCGGGCGGGCGGGCCAGCCTGGGCGGCTTCCTGCTGACCCTGCACGGCGGCGTCTTTGCCTGCGCGATGTTCTGGTTGCTCAAGCAGCACCACAACTGGCGGCTGTGGCCCCGCCTGCGGCGTACGCGCCCAGTGAAGGCCTGAGCCATGATCACGATCCGCCGCCTGATCTACCGCGAGGTCCTGCTGGCCGTGGCCTTCGTGGCCTTGGGCTTTCTGGCGCTGTTCTTTTTCTTCGACTTCGTCGACGAGCTGCCCCAGGTCACCCGGGGCGACAGCCAGTACCGGCTCGCCCACGCCATGCTGTTCGTGCTGCTGCAGGTGCCCAACCACCTGTACGAGCTGCTGCCCATCGCTGTGCTGATCGGCACCATCTTCGTGATGGCGCGGCTGGCCCAAAGTTCCGAATACACCATCCTGCGCACCTCGGGCCTCGGACCGGGGCGGGCCCTGCGCGCGCTGCTGGGGCTAGGCGCCCTGTTCACCCTGCTCACGTTCGCGGCGGGCGACTACCTGGCGCCGGCGGCCGACCGCGCGGGCCAGCTGCTCAAGGCGCGCTACCAGGGCAAGCTGTCCATTGGACAGACCGGTGCCTGGCTCAAGGAGCGCCAGCCCGAGCGCACTTACACCGTCAACGTCGCCGCCCTATCGCCCGACGGCTCGCTGGAAGGCGTGCGCATCTTCGAGTCGGACCTGCGCGGGGTGATGATTTCCATGACGCAGGCGCAGCGCGCCGAGTTCGGCGACGCCCTCTGGACGCTGCAAGACGTGCAGCGCGTCGAGTTCGGTGCCACTGCCTCGGGCACCGCGGTCGCGGCGGGCCAACGCCAGGCTCGGGTGCAGTGGCCCACGACCATCACCCCGGAGATGGTCTCGGTGGCCCTGCTCAAGCCCGAGCGCATGCGCACCCTGGACCTGTTCCAGTACATCCGCCACCTGGAGTCCAATGGGCAGACCTCGCAGCGCTACGAGATCGAGTTCTGGCGCAAGGTGTTCTACCCCCTGAGCTGTCTGGTGATGGTGGTGCTGGCCCTGCCCTTCGCCTACCTGCATTTCCGATCGGGTGGTATCACGGGCTACGTGTTTGGCGGGGTGCTGATCGGGATCAGCTTCTTCCTCCTGAACAACGTGTTCGGCTATGTCGGCAACCTGGGTAACTGGCTGCCCTGGCTTACGGCGGCGGCGCCGGGCCTGATCTACACGCTGCTGTCCCTCGGGGCCTTCGGCTGGCTGGTGCTCAGGCGATGAGTGCGGGCGCGATGACATCCGGCGTCATTCTTTTCGCCCACGGCTCGCGCGACCCGTTGTGGCGCCGGCCCATGGAGGCGGTGGCGGCGCGGGTGGCCGACCGCGCCCCCGGAACCCCGGTGCGGTGCGCCTACCTGGAGCTGACCGAACCCGACCTGCCCACCGCCGCCGCCGAACTGGCCGCCCTGGGCCTGACCGCGGTGCGCATCGTCCCGATGTTCCTGGGCGCGGGTCGTCACGTGCGCGAGGACCTGCCCGCCCTGGTGGACAGCCTGCGCCAGCGCCACCCGCAGGTGAGCTGGACCCTGCAGCCCCCGGTGGGGGAGGACGACCGGCTGCTGGACCTGCTGGCCACGCTGGCCTTGCCCGGCGACCCACCTTCCTGATAGACGATTTATTGCATAATGAATTTCTGCTTTAGTAGAAATTCGATATGAATCTGCATCAATTCCGCTTCGTGCAGGAGGCAGCGCGGCGTAACCTGAACCTCACCGAGGCGGCCAAGGCGCTGCACACCTCGCAGCCGGGGGTGTCCAAGGCCATCATCGAGCTGGAAGAGGAACTGGGCGTCGAGATCTTCGCGCGCCACGGCAAGCGTCTCAAGCGCATTACCGAGCCGGGCCAGCACGTGCTGCGCAGCATCGAAGTGATCATGCGCGAGGTCGGCAACCTCAAGCGCATCGGCGAGCAGTTCAGCGCGCAGGACAGCGGCACCCTCTCCATCGCCACCACCCACACCCAGGCCCGCTACGTACTGCCGACGCCGGTGGCCAAGCTGCGCGAGGCCTACCCCAAGGTCAACGTGAGCCTGCACCAGGGGTCGCCCGACCAGGTGGCGCGCATGGTGCTGGACGAAGTGGCCGAGGTGGGCATCGCCACCGAATCGCTGGCCGACTACCCCGAGCTCGTCACCCTGCCCTGCTACGAATGGCAGCACGTGCTGGTGATGCCGGCCGGCCACCCGCTGGCCACCAAAGAGCGCGTCTCCCTGGAGGACCTGGCTGCCGAGCCCCTCATCACCTACCACCCGTCCTTCACCGGTCGCACACGCATCGACGCTGCCTTCGCACAGAAGAAGCTGCATCCGCGGATCGCCCTGGAAGCGATCGACTCGGACGTGATCAAGACCTACGTGCGCCTGGGCCTGGGGGTGGGCATCGTTGCCGAGATGGCCGTGCGCGAGGACGGCGGCAGCACCGACTTGGTGGTGCGACCCGTGGGCGCGCTGTTCGGCCAAAATGTGGCCCGCATCGCCTTCAAGCGCAGCGCCTACCTGCGCAATTTTGTCTTGCAGTTCGCGCAGCTGCTTTCCGACCGCCTGGATCGCAATTTGATTGCGAAGGCCCTCTCCGGCCACGTGAATGACTACGAGCTCTGATCTGCCTATGACCGCTGTACACACCCCCGCCATCGAGACCAAGCTGCCCGCCGTCGGCACCACCATCTTCACCGTCATGTCGGCCATGGCCACCGAGTACAAGGCGGTGAACCTGGGCCAGGGCTTTCCGGATTTCGCCTGCGACCCCAAGCTGGTCCAGGGCGTGACCGACGCCATGGTGCAGGGCCACAACCAGTACCCGCCCATGACCGGCATCCCGGTGCTGCGCGAGGCGATCAGCGCCAAGGTCGAATCCCTCTACGGGCGCCGCTATGACCCGGCCACCGAGATCACCGTCACCGCCGGGGCCACCCAGGCGATCATCACCGCCATCCTGGCCGTCGTGCGCCCCGGTGACGAGGTGATCGTGCTGGAGCCCTGCTACGACAGCTACGTCCCCAACATCGAGCTGGCTGGCGGCGTCGTGGTGCGCGTGCCGCTCACGCCCGGCACCTTCCGCCCGGACTTCACGCGCATTGCCGCCGCGATCACGCCGCGCACCCGGGCCATCCTGGTGAACAGCCCGCACAACCCCAGTGCCACGGTCTGGACCCGCGAGGAAATGCTGAAGCTGCAGGAGCTGCTCGCGCCGACCGACGTGCTCTTGATCAGCGACGAGGTCTACGAGCACATGGCCTTCGACGGCCACCCGCACCAGAGCGCCGCCTCTTTTCCGGGCCTGGCCGCCCGCGCCTTCATCGTCTCCAGCTTCGGCAAGACCTACCACGTGACAGGTTGGAAGGTGGGCTACGTGGCGGCGCCCGCCTCGCTGAGCACCGAGTTTCGCAAGGTGCACCAGTTCAACGTGTTCACCGTGAACACGCCGGTGCAATACGGACTGGCAAGCTACATGGCCGACCCGCGCCCTTACCGGGACCTGCCGGCCTTCTACCAGCGCAAACGCGATCTGTTCCGAGAAGGCCTGGCGGCCACTCGCCTGCGACTGCTGCCCAGCGAGGGCAGCTACTTCCAGTGCGCCGACATCTCCGAGGTGAGCGATCTGCCCGAGGCCGAGTTCTGCCAGTGGCTCACGCGCGAGGTGGGCGTGGCGGCGATCCCGCTATCGGCCTTCTACGGCGACGGCTTCGATCAGCGCGTGGTGCGCTTTTGCTTTGCCAAAAAGGACGAGACGCTGCGCACGGCGCTCGAACGCCTGGCGCGCCTGTGATGCGCGGGGCGCTCAGGCCGTGTGCGTCAGACCCATACGGCTGTTGAAGTTGTGGCAGGCCGCCTCGAAGCGGCGGATCTCGGTCAGCGCCTCCTTTAGGCTCATCTCGCCGGCGTGCATCAGCTTGCCCACGAGGTGCTCGGTCAGGGGCCGACGCGCCGCCAGCAGCGCCTTGGTCTCGCCATAGAGCCGCTCGCTCTGGTCCTCCATGATCGAGCGGGTCTCCTCGTCGATCGCACGCTGACTCCCCTCACCCGCCAGGGCGCTGAAATTCAGCCGGGTCTTGCGGTACATCCCCATCTCGCCCACCGCGTGGTGCAGCAACCGGGTCACGCGGGTGATGTCGTTGTGCGCGCCGTTGGTGGTGCCGTCCTCGCCGAAGAACAGTTCTTCATTGGCCATACCGCCCAGGAGCATGCGCACGTCATGCTCGATGTCGGCCTTGGTCTTGAGCAAATGACCCCCTTGCTTGTGGAACACGAAACCCAGCGCGTTGTGGCGGGGGCTGGCCTTGAGCGAGATCTTCAGGGTCTTCATCTCGGCCAGGATGCGGTCCCAGTCGTCGCCGCAACGCTGTCGCTCCAGCTCGAGATCGACCAGGAAGTGACCCCACTCGTGCACCGCGGTGATGCGCCGGTCCCGATCCCTAGACTGGGTGGTGCTGGCATTCACGTTACCCACTAGCACGCGCTCAGCGGCCTGCATGAGGGTTTCCGTGCCGATCATCGCACCCACCTGCACCGCGCTGATACCGGCCTGGTTCACGATGGTCTCCAGGTCTGCCGGGCTGCGTCCCTCGGTGATCTCGGCCAGGTGCCGCAGGTCGACCTGCGGGGCCACCTTGCCTGCCCGTTGCGACAGGTAGTGGCTGATGATGACCATACGCTCCTGCAGATTCGGCAGGCGAAAGTCCACCTTCATCTGGAAGCGTCGCAGCATGGCCTCGTCCATTTGCATCTGCTCGGCGTTGAAGTTGCTCGCCACGATCCAGATGATCTCGGCCTCGTGCTTCGTGCGCACGCCATCGAGCACCGCCAGCAGCATGTTCTGCGTGTCGTCGTCGAACTTGCGGTGGCCACCGCGTTTCATGAACAGGTCCTGCGCCTCGTCCAGGAAGACGATGCAGCGCTTGCGTCGCTGCGCCATCGAGACGATGCGGCCCAGGGTGTTGGCGCCGCCCCCCACGTAACCCGTCTCCAGGTTCACTGCGGAATGAAACAGGATCGGCAGGCCCAGCTCCTTGGCGAGGTACGAGGCCAGCTTGGTCTTGCCGGTGCCGGCGGGGCCGCTGAACATCACGTTGAACGGCTTGTGGATGCCGTATTCTGCGTATTCGGCGCGCCGCTGGTACTGGTCCTTGATCTGGGCCACTTCCGCCTTGATGTCGTCCATGCCCACCAGGTCGTGCAGGCTGCCCTGGACTTGCCCCGCCTCGACGAACTTCAGAGACTTGTGCTGACCCCGCAGCTGGAAGTACAGGAACCCCAACAGGCCCAGGGTCAGCGCGCCCGAAAGCACGCCACTCACGCCGGCCTTCCAGCCTTCCTTCTCGGAATGCGGGCGAGCGCCAGCAAAGCGCTGGTCCAGCCGTTCGACCATGGCCAGACTGGCGGCGCTCAGCTCCTCGCGTGGCACGAAGGCCAGCTTGCCGCCCCAGCCCGCGGTGACGGCGCGGTCGACAAAGATCTGCGTCTCCATGTCGGAGGGGTAGTAGGCGTGGTGGCGCCCGCCCGACTCCACCAGCACGAAGCGTTCGGACACGTTCCACAGCAGCGGCCGGTAGATCACGGTGATGCGGTCCACGCGCTCGCGTTCCAGGAACCCGATCAGGGAGCCGGTGCCGAACACCACTGGCAGGCTCTCGTCCAGGCTCCCCAGGCGGTCGGCACCGGCCTGACCTTCCATCAGGCGAACCTCCTGGGCCACCCGCACCTGCTTGCGCCACATCACCAGTGAATAGGTGGCGGAGGCCGGGATCAGCACGGCCAGGGCGATCACCAGCACCCGCACCGCCGGGCCCTGGACCACGAACCAGTCCGACAGGCGCGAGGCGGCCTTCTTCAGGGCCAACCACCAGCCGTCGGCAGGCTGTTCGTCCTTGAGGCTTTCAGGGCGGGAGGAAGGATCCGACATCACTCGCTTTCAGGGAAAAAGTCTTACAAAGGCATCGCTGTCATCCTACAGACGGCACCTGAGGTCGGCGGCTAGGCGCACGCCGAGCCGCTCGAAGTGGCCTATGTCGTGACTTTTTCATCGGGCGGAACCTTTGCGCGACAGTCGCATCCAACCGACGTCGGGTTTTCATGTTTCTTCCCCCGGCACACTCTGCCCCCGGGCATGCGCCCGGGGGATTTTTTGGGGATGGGCACGACGGCCCCACCGCCGATAATCGTGGGGTGACCCCCCCTGATGCGCCACTGGCGCAACCCCGATCCCCGGCCGACCTGTTCCTATCCTTCACCGCCCTGGCTTTGCAGGGCTTCGGCGGTGTGCTGGCCGTGGCCCAGCGCGAGATCGTCGAGCGCAAACGCTGGATGACGCGCGAGGAGTTCGTAGAGGAATGGGCGGTCGCCCAGATCATGCCGGGGCCCAATGTCGTGAACCTCGCGCTGATGATCGGCAGCCGCTATTTCGGCTGGCGCGGCGCGATAGCGGCCCTGGCCGGCATGCTGCTGGCGCCCCTGGCGGTGGTGCTGGTGCTGGCCCTGGTCTACACCCAGTACGGTCAGCATCCCCAGGTGGCCGGGGCGCTGCGCGGCATGGGCGCGGTGGCCGCAGGCCTCGTGGCCGCCACCGGCCTGAAACTGCTGTCCACCCTGAGCCGTCACCCCCTGGGCCTGGCGGGATCAGGTCTGCTGGCGACCGCCACCTTCATCGCCGTCGGCCTGATGGGGCTGCCCTTGGTGGTCGCGCTGCTCGGGCTGGGCGGTCTGGGCTGGGCCCTGACCTGGCTGCGTCTGGGTGCTCAGGACCCGTCACCGTCGCCATGAACAGCCTGTCCCTGGCTTTCACCTCCGCCGACTGGCTGGCGCTCGGACTGCATTTCCTGTCGCTGTCCCTGCTGGCGGTGGGTGGCGCGATCTCCACCGCCCCCGACATGCACCGCTACCTGGTCGACGAACGCCACTGGCTGACCGACGACCAGTTCTCCGCGTCGATCGCCATCGCGCAGGCGGCGCCCGGGCCGAACGTCCTGTACGTCGGGCTGCTGGGGTGGAACGTGGGCCTGAATGCGGCAGGCTTGCCCGGAGCCGGGCTGGGCCTGGCGCTGGCGATGACTGGCATCCTGATTCCGAGCACGCTCCTGACCTGTGCGGCCGCGCGCTGGGGTCATCGCAACCGGGAGCTGCGCGCGGTGCGCGCTTTCCGTCAGGGCCTCACGCCCATCGTGCTGGCGCTGCTGGTGGCCACCGGCTGGATCTTGGCCACGGGTCGCCGCTACGACCCGAGCGACGCACCGCTGTACGCACTGGCCCTGGTGACCACGCTGATCGTGTGGCGCACGCGGCTACACCTGCTGTGGCTACTCGCGGCCGGCGCGGTGCTGGGCGGCCTCGGTCTCGTCTGAGACCGTCGAACCACCGGCCTGCGATCAGCGCGGACTCTCGAAGAAGACGTAGGTGGTGTAGTCGCCCACCTCGAAGTACACCTTCTTCTCGCCGGGGTCGACCTGGAAGTTGAGGTTTTCGTCCAGGACGCCGTAGCCAAAGCGGTAGGCCCGCGGCTGACGGTCCTGCGTCCCCAGCGCGGTGCTGAGCTTGTCCACCTTGAGGAAGCGCCGCACCAGCTTGTCGCCCGCGTAGACCTCCATCACGCCGTTGGTGCCGGTCCAGTTCTGGATGTCGCGGCTGATCATGTTCTGCTGCTCCTGGGTGCAGCCCGCCGCGAACGCCGCCACCAACACGGTCATGGCACCCAGGGCCAGACGACCCCTCGTGGAAAAGACATTCATGATCGCTGCCTCCTGGCCTCGTACAGACACACGCCGCTGGCGACCGAGACGTTCAGGCTCTCGACCGCGCCGCACATGGGAATGGAGACCAGCTCGTCGCAGGTCTTGCGCGTGAGTTGTCGCATGCCGGCGCCCTCGGCGCCGAGCACCAGGGCGGTGGGGCCCTTCAGGTCGGCCTGATAGAGCGTGCGCGGGGCATCGTCGCTGGTACCCACCACCCAGATGCTGCGCTCCTTGAGTTCACCGAGCGTACGCGCCAGATTGGTGACCATGAAATAGGGAACGGTCTCGGCCGCGCCGCTGGCGACCTTGGCGACCGTGGCATTGATGCCCACGGCATGGTCCTTGGGCGCGATCACCGCATGGGCGCCGGCACCGTCGGCCACGCGCAGGCAGGCGCCCAGGTTGTGCGGATCGGTCACGCCATCGAGCACCAG
>CAZUKC010000067.1:0-8351 GCA_964620375.1 uncultured Ramlibacter sp.
CGCTTCAAGGCCAAGGCCAGCAAGGCCAAGCAGGCCCAGAGCCGGGTCAAGGCCCTGGAGCGCATGGAGAAAGTGGCCCCGGTGCTGGCGGAGGCCGATTTCACCTTCGAGTTCAAGGAGCCGGCCAACCTGCCCAATCCCATGCTGGCGATCAGCGACGGCGCGTTCGGCTACCACCAGGACGACGGCAGCACCCGCACCATCCTGCGCGGCGTCAACCGCTCGGTGCTCGCGGGCCAGCGTATCGGCATTCTGGGAGCCAACGGCCAGGGCAAGTCCACCCTGGTCAAGACCATTGCCCACGACCTGGCGGCGGTGGGGGGCACTCTCACCGAGGGCAAGGGCCTGAACATCGGCTACTTCGCGCAGCAGGAACTGGACGTCCTTCAACCGGACTCCAACCCGCTGGAACACATGATCCGCTTGGCACGCGACGTCGGCCCACAGGCGCGCGAGCAGGAACTGCGCAACTTCCTGGGCACCTTCAATTTCTCGGGCGACATGGTGTCGCAGGCGGTGGGCACCATGAGCGGCGGCGAGAAGGCCCGCCTGGTGCTGGCCATGATGGTCTGGCAGCGCCCCAACCTGCTGCTGATGGACGAACCTACCAACCACCTGGACCTGGCCACCCGCGAGGCGCTGTCAGTGGCCCTCAACGAATTCGAGGGCACGGTGATGCTCGTGAGCCACGACCGCGCCTTGCTGCGTGCGGTCTGCGACGAGTTCTGGCTGGTCGGTCGGGGCGAAGTGCGCCCCTTCGACGGCGACCTCGACGACTACCAGCAGTACCTGCTGGACGAATCGCGCCGCCTGCGCGAGCTGGCGCGCGAGGAGGCCCGCAGCGCCTCACAGACGCAGGTCCAGGCCGCCCCGCCGCCCGCACCGCCCGCCACGCGTCGCCCGATTCCGTCCTCCCAGTTGCGCCCGCTGCAGCGGGACCTGGAAAAGACCGAGCAGCGCATGGCCTCGCTGCAGGACGAAAAGGCGACGCTGGAGTCCCAGCTCTCGGGCCAGCCCACCCCGGCGCAGATCGTGCAGGCCGGCCAGCGCCTGAAGGCCCTGGGCGAGGAACTGGAGACCCTCGAAGAACGCTGGCTCGATCTCACCACCCGCATCGAAGCCCTGGGCGCGGCATGACACAGGTCAAGCGCGCGCCTGAGCTTCGTACTAGATTCGGGCCATGAAGCTGCAATTCCTTGGGGCGACCGATACCGTCACCGGCTCGAAGTACCTGCTCGAATCAAGCGGTGCCCGCCTCCTTGTGGACTGCGGCCTGTTCCAGGGATTCAAGACCCTGCGCCTGCGTAACTGGTCGCCCCTGCCGGTGGCGGCCGACACCCTCGACGCGGTAATCCTCACGCATGCCCATATCGACCACAGCGGCTACCTGCCGCTGCTGGCGCGTCAGGGCTTTCGTGGACCCGTCCTGTGCACGCCGGCCACCTACGAGTTGTGTCGCATCCTGCTGCCCGATTGCGGACACCTGCTCGAGGAGGAGGCGGAATTCAACAACCGGCACGGCACCAGCAAGCACCATCCGGCCCTGCCCCTGTACACGCAGCGGGACGCGATCGAGTGCCTGCGCCTGTTCAAGCCGGTGCGACACGAGGGCCCCTGGGACGCACCGGGCGGGCTGCAAGGCCGTTTCTGGCCCTCGGGCCACATGCCGGGCTCGGCCTTCGTGCGGCTGGACGACGGCCGCTGCTCCATCCTGTTTTCCGGCGACCTGGGCCGGCCGAACGACCTGGTGATGCAGCCGCCGGCCACGCCCGAGGCGGCCGACTATCTGGTGATCGAATCGACCTATGGCGACCGCCTCCATCAGGACTCGGATCCGCTGGAGACCCTGGCGGACGTGATCAACCGGACCGCGTCGCGCGGCGGCGCGGTGGTCATCCCCGCCTTCGCCGTCGGGCGCGCCCAGGCCCTGATGTACGCCATCCACCTGCTGAAGGTGCAAGGCCGGATCCACAACCTGCCGGTCTATCTGAACAGCCCCATGGCTGCGAGCGCCACCGAGGTCTACCTGCGCCACACCCCGCAGCTGCGACTGACCGCGGCCCAGGCCCGGGAGGTGGTGGCCAGCGTCTCCCTGGTGCAGACGCCGGACGAATCGCGCCTGCTCAACGCGCGCAAGGGGCCGATGGTGATCATCGCCGCCAGCGGCATGGCCACGGGCGGGCGGGTGGTGCACCACCTGCAGGCCTTTGCCCCCGACCACCGCAACACCATCCTGCTGGCGGGCTACCAGGCTGGCGGCACCCGAGGGGCGGCGCGGTCCAGCGGCGCCAAGAGCCTGCGCATCTTCGGCCAGGACGTGCCGGTGCGGGCGGAGGTGGCGCAGCTCGATCACCTCTCGGCCCATGCCGACGCCGGCGAGATCCTGGCCTGGCTGGGAGGGCTGTCCCGAGCCCCGCGCCGCACCTTCATCACCCACGGCGAACCAGCCGCCGCGGACGCGCTTCGACGGCGGATCGAGCACGAGCTACGCTGGACCTGCCATCTGCCCTATTACACCGAGACCGTCACTCTGGTCTGAGGCCCAGGTGCTGGCCGCAAAGGTCCGCACGCGCTGGCGGCAGACAAAAAAACAGCAGCCCGTCGGGGCTGCTGTTTCTTGGGGATTCTGGTAGGACGTGCGGGATTCGAACCTGCGACCAACGGATTAAAAGTCCGCTGCTCTACCAACTGAGCTAACGTCCCACGGACGCCTGTGAGGGCATCACGCTGCCTGCAGCGGTTTCCACTGTAGGACAGCCCGCGAGTATAGCCTATTTTCGGGAGCCCTCGCGAGCCACCCGGTCCAGAACCCACCCGGCCGCGCATTGGCCGAAGGTCGCGGTCACGCTCACGACGGAGCCATAGCCATGGCAATTGAGGGAGCCGTCGCCCGCGCCCTCAAGGTCACAGGAGGCGTCGGGCGGTGCGACCGCCTCACGGCTGAACACGCAGGGCACGCCGATGGCCTTGCCCTCGCGTGCCGCGCCATGAAACTTGCGCAGGCGGTACCGCAGTTGTGCGAGCAGGGGGTCGTGCGTGGTGCGGGCCAGGTCGTCGATGTCCACCGCGTGCGCGAGACGCTTGCCACCCGCCGCGCCCACGCTGATGAAGCGGCTGCGCGTGCGCAGCGCCCAGGCAGCCATGGTCTCCTTGGCTCGGACCGCATCGCAGGCGTCGATCACCGCATCCACGCCCACGGGCAGCAGGTGCGGCCAGTTGTCGGTGTCCACGAATTCCTCGATGCCGTGCACCGTGCAGTGCGGATGAATCTGCACGATGCGCTCGCTCATGGCCTGGACCTTGGCCTGACCCACCGTCGCGGTGAGCGCGTGGATCTGCCGGTTGATATTGGATTCCGCCACATGATCGAGGTCGATCAGGGTGATCTGGCCGACCCCGCTACGTGCGAGGGCTTCGGCAGCCCAGGATCCCACGCCGCCCACGCCCACCACCGCCACGTGGGCCGCGCGGATGGCTGTGGCGCCCGCCACGCCATACAGGCGCTCGAGGCCACCGAAGCGGCGTTGCAGGTCCGCCTGCGCGTCGGGACCCCACACGGGCATCAGCGCAGGCGCGCGAGCCGCTCGCGCGCCGCAGCCGCCGCTTCGGACTGGGGATAGGCCTTGATCAGGTCGCCCAGCGTCTTGCGCGCGCCCGCAGTGTCTTTCAGCTCGATCTGACAGTTGGCGATGGCCAGGGCGGCCTCGGGTGCTCGCACATCGTCGGGCGATCGGGCCAGCAGCGCGCGCAGGTTGGCGATGGCGCCGCGGTAATCGCGTACGCCGTACTGGGCGTTGGCCTGCCAGAACAGGGCTGCATGGGCATAGCCCGATTGCGGGTATCGGCGCAGGAACTCGGCGAACGCCGTCTGGGCGGCCTGGAACTCGCCCTTGCGGAACACCGCAAAAGCCGCGTCGTACTCACGCTGCTCGGCGGGTTCGGCCATGAACTCGCGGCCATCGAGGGTGACCTTCACCGGCTCGAAGCGACGCAGGCGCTCCTCCACGCCCTGTGCCACGTCCTTCTGTCGGCGCTGCACCTCGGACAGGTCGCGCGCGAGTTGTTCGTCCTGCCCGCGCAGGCGCGCCAGCTCGGCGCGCAGGGTGTCGATCTGGGTCTGCAACTCCAGCAGGCTGCGACGCGCCAGCGCCCCCTCGTCCAGGGCGCGTTTGAGCTCCTCGGCCTGTTTCTCGATCAGCTGGCGCTGGGTCTCGGCCAGCTGGCGCTGCGAGTCGGTCTGCTGGCGCAGCGTTTCGACCCGCTGGCGCAGATCGCGAATGGCCAGGCGAGCCTCGTCGTCGGAGAACAGACTGGCCCAGGCCCCTACGGGCGCGGCCAGCGCCATCGCGACAAGGACGACTACCGTCCGGGAAGAAAGGCTTTGCATCATCAGCGGTAGTTGATCTCGGCGCGGCGGTTCTTGGCCCAGGCGCCCTCGTCGGCGCCAGCGACGGCGGGCTTTTCCTTGCCGAAGCTCACCGCCTCGATCTGATTGTCCGCCACCCCGAGCAGGCCCAGGGCGCGGCGCACCGCCTCCGCGCGACGCTGACCCAGGGCCAGGTTGTACTCACGGCCACCGCGCTCGTCGGTGTGGCCCTCGACGGCGATACGGCGCGAGGGATTGGCGCGCAGGAAACGGGCATGGCCCTCAATCAGGCCCTGGAACTCGGGCTTGATCGTCACGCTGTCGTAGTCAAAGTAGATCAGGCGGGCCACGCCGGCAGGACCGGCCGCCTGGCTTGCGGCGTTGTCGGCAGACACCGGAGCCACCCGGCTTTCGGCGGCAGAACGCGGATCCGCGGTGGTGGCGGCAGCGCGCGCGCGCGGCTCGGCCTGCGCAGCCGCCGGTGTGGCGGTGCGGTCCTCGACCGGCACCTGGCCTTCGTCCAGGCTCACGCTGCTGCAGCCCGTCAGGGCGGTCGCCAGGGCCAGAGTCCACCAGATCTTCTTGCTCATTCGAAAGGCTCCTCTAGAAATCGTGTGTGCGGCGATCAGCGGGGGAAGGGGCCCCAGTCCGGTTCTCGGATGTCGCCACCCTGCCCCGCCAGCCTGGCCTTGATCCGGCCGTCGAGGGTACTGCTCATGAGCGCCTCGCGTCCGCCCTGACGCGTCGCGTACATGATCAGGCGGCTGTTGGGGGCGAAGCTGGGGCTCGCGTCGGCGGCCGTGTCGGTAATGCCTGTCACGGTGCCGGTCGCCAGTTCCATGACCTGCAGCTTGAACGCGCCGCCGATGCGCGTCACATAGGCCAGCCAACGACCGTCGGGACTGAGGGCGGGTGAGATGTTGTAGCTGCCGTTGAAGGTCACCCGCTCGGGGCTGCCGCCCGTAACAGGGACCCGGTAGATCTGCGGTGCGCCCCCGCGGTCGCTCACGAAATAGACGCTGCGACCATCGGGCGAGAACACCGGCTCCGTGTCGATGCTGCCGGACTCGATCAGACGGCGCGGCTCGCCGCCGTTGGCGTCGATGGTGTACAGCTGCGAGCCGCCCTCGCGACTCAGGGTCACGGCCAGCGTGCGTCCGTCAGGGGCCCATGCCGGCGCGCTGTTAGAGCCGCGGAAATTAGCCAACAGGCGCCGCCGCCCGCTGGCGACCTCGTGCACGTAGACCACCGGCTTGCGCGACTCGAAGGACACGTACGCCAGCTGCGTACCGTTGGCGGACCAGGCTGGCGAGATGATCGGCTCGGGGCTGGCGAGCGCCGACTGGGCGTTTTCGCCGTCGGCGTCGGCCACCCAGAGGTTGTAACGCTCGGCCGCCTGGGTCACGTAGGCGATGCGGGTGGAAAAGATGCCGCGCTCGCCGGTGAGCTTTTCGTAGACGAAGTCGGCAATGCGGTGCGCCGCCAGGCGCAGGTCGCCAGCGACGACCGCATAGCTCTGGCCGCCCAGGTCCTGCAAGCGCACGATGTCCCAGAGGCGAAAGCGCACGTCCCAGCGGCCATCGGCCAGACGCGTGATGCTGCCGGCGCACAAGGCGTCGGCGCCGCGCTGGCGCAGGGGCGCGACATCGGGGCGGGTGGTTTCGTCGATCGCGAGGCCGGCCGCGTCCACCGCGCGAAACTGGCCACTGCGCTCCAGGTCGGCCAGCACGATGGCGGCAATCTTCTGGGGGGCAGCACCCTCGCCCCGAAAGGCGGGCACGACCACCGGTAGCTGGGTCAGGCCCACGCCCGCCACTTCAACCCGAAACTGGGACAGCGCGGGTGTTGACAGGAGCAAGCCCGCAGGGGCCAGGACCAGGTGGCGGCGCAGGGAGGACGTGGGGGGCACTCGATTCATGGATCCTCTAAATGGTACTGGGTGTCAGCGAGACCGGCGATTCGCGCCCCGGCGGGGAGATAGGCGATTCAAATTACACTCTTGGCTTCAGTATGCAGGTCACCGAGGTCCCTCCCCACGCCCCGCGGCGGTGCCGTCACTGCGGCGACGCCCTCATGAAGGGGGATTATCGGCCGGCCGAAAATCCCCACGTCCTGCAGTCCGCGGGTTGACCGGAGACCGCGTTGCGCTACCTGCTGTTTCGCCCCGGGTCCTGGCGCCGGATGCGCCCGTATTTCGGTCACCAGCCCTGGGTCTGGGTTCTGGCGGCCCTGGCCACCGCCATCGCCGCCTCGACCGAGCCCGTGGTCCCGGCACTCATGGGCCCCCTTCTGGACAAGGGCTTCGGCCAAAGCGATATCCCCTTGTGGTCGGTGCCGGTGGTCCTGATCGGCCTGTTCGCGGTGCGGGGCTTCGCGATCTATGCCGCCAAGATGGCACTGGCCAAGATCGCCAACGACGGCGTGTTGAGGCTGCGCCGCGTCCTGTTCGAGCGTCTGCAGGGCGCCGCCCTGGCCGACCTGGCCCCCTACTCCTCCAGCGAACTGTCCAACACCCTGGTCTACGAGGTCCAGGCCGGCATGGGCCAGCTGGTGGGGGGCATCCTCACCCTGGTCAAGGACAGCCTCACCCTGGTCGCCCTGCTGGCCTACCTCCTGTTCCTGAACTGGCAGCTGTCGCTGCTGGTGCTGGTGCTCTTTCCGACCGTGGGCTGGGTGATGCGCACCTTCACCCGGCGCATGTACCGCGTGACCCACCAGACCCAGGAGACCACCGACAAGCTGGCCTACGTGATCGAGGAGAACGTGCTGGCTGACCGCATGATCCGTCTGCACGGCGCGCAGGACCGCCAGCGGCAACGCTTCGAGGGCCTGTCCAACCAGCTGCGCCAGTTAAACATGAAGGCCGCCGCCGCCGCCGCAGCCACCATGCCCCTGACCCAGATGCTGGCCGCCGCCACCCTGTCGGCTGTCATCGCGCTGGCCCTGTGGCAAGGCAAGACCTCGGCCGAGACCGTGGGCGGCTTTGTCTCCTTCATCACCGGCATGCTGATGCTGATCACGCCACTCAAGGGCCTGGCCGACGTGACCAATCCCATCACGCGCGGCATGGCGGCCATCGATCGCGCGCTGGACTTCATCGACAGCCTGCACCACGAGCCCAGCGGAGCGACCCCCTTGGCCCGAGCCCAGGGCCATGTGGTCTTCGACCAGGTGACGGTGCGTTACACGGCGGACGGACCGCCGGTGCTCGACGGCCTGAGCCTGCAGATCGCACCCGGAGAGGTCGTGGCGCTGGTCGGCCCCTCCGGCGGCGGCAAGACCACCCTGGCCAACCTGCTGCCGCGATTCATCCAGCCGCAGACGGGCAGCATCCGCCTGGACGGCCACGACCTGGCCAGCCTGCAGGTCGGTGACCTGCGCCGGCAGATCGCGATGGTCAGCCAGGACATCGTGATGTTGAACCAGTCCGTCGCCGACAACGTGGCCCTGGGCCAGGCGGTGGACCGTGAGCGGGTGCAGGCCTGCCTCGAAGCCGCCAATCTGGCCGACCACGTCGCCACCCTGCCCGAGGGCATCGACACGCTCCTCGGTCACAACGCGTCCGACCTCTCGGGCGGCCAGCGCCAGCGCCTGGCCATCGCCCGCGCCCTGTACAAGGACGCACCGGTCCTGATCCTGGACGAGGCGACCTCGGCCCTGGACAACGAGTCCGAGCGCCTCGTGCAGCAGGCGCTGGCGCGGCTGGTGGCGGGTCGCACCACCCTGGTCATCGCGCACCGCCTGTCCACCATCGAGCGCGCCGACCGCATCGTGGTCCTCGATCGCGGCCGAATCGCCGAAGAAGGCACCCACACGCAGCTGCTCGCGCGCGCAGGCCTGTACAGCCGTTTGCACCAGAGCGACCTGCAGCCCGCGCAGGACGCGACCCCGGCACAGGGCTGAAGGCTACCGGCGCATCCCAGACCACGGCTGTCGCGGCCTAGGACGACCCTTTCATTTTTTACAAAGCCGTCCCCGCAAGCGG
>CAZUKC010000068.1:0-8315 GCA_964620375.1 uncultured Ramlibacter sp.
CGGCCTGTCGCTGCTGGAGCTTGCCAGCGACACGGAAGCCCAGGCGGGTCTCCACTTGCGGGCGCACCTCCGCCGAGAACTCCAGCACCCCGCCACCAGGCACGGCACCGACGGTCACGACCTTGACCGCACGCACCGGCTCCGGGGCGGCTGCAGGCTTGCTGCAGGCCGACAAGGCGAACAGGGCCATGAGCGCCAGCAGGGCCGTGCCGGCGCGCAGCCTCCAGGAATCGACGAAAGCAAGCGACATGTTGTTGTTCAGTTCGAGCGGGGGACATTGGACCTGACAAGGCGCGGCAGGTACTGTGAAATGACTGCTGAGTAGCAGTAATGACTGACTAGTCAGTAACTTAGCAGCTCAGCCAATTCCCTGTCAAGCGACAATGGCTTGGTGACTGTTGCGCCCGAGATCCGGCCTGCGCCGGTTCGTCATTACGAAAACTTTCCGGTGGCCTCCTGGCTGTGCCCGCCGGCGCTGCGGCCGGCCGTCGCGGCCCTGTACGCCTACGCGCGCACCGCCGACGATCTGGCCGACGAGGGCGATGCCGCCGCCGAAGTGCGCCTGGCCGACCTGTCCGCCTACCGCGCGGACCTGCACGCCTGCGTCCGGGGGGCGACCGTCTCGCCCCGCTGGCAGGACGTCTTCACCCCGTTGGCCGCAACCGTGGCCCGGCACCAACTGCCCCTGCAGCCCCTGGACGACCTGCTGGACGCCTTCATGCAGGACGTGGCGCGCACCCGCGAGGGGCGCGGTTATGCCGACCGGGACGAAGTCCTGGACTACTGCCGCCGCTCGGCCAACCCGGTGGGGCGGCTGCTGCTACACCTGTACGGGGTGCACGACGCGCGCGCCCTGGCCGAGAGTGACGACGTCTGCACCGCGCTGCAACTGATCAACTTCTGGCAGGACCTGAGCGTGGACCTCCCGCGAGGGCGCTACTACGTGCCCGCCACGGAATGTCTGGCGCACGGGCTGGATCCGGACCAGCCTGCCCTGTGGGCTGGCGACCCGCGCGGGCCGCAGCTGGTGCGCGCGCTGGTGGCCTGGGCCCGCACCACCATGCTGCGCGGTGCCGGCATCGTGCACCGGGTACCCGGGCGCGCGGGATGGGAGCTTCGGGCCGTGGTGCAGGGGGGCCTGAGGATCCTGGACAAGATCGAGGCCGGCGGCTTCGACAGCCTGCGGCGGCGCCCCCGTATCACCGCCGCGGATGCCCCGGTGATCCTGTGGCGATGCCTGTGCATGCGGGCGGCCGCCTCAGCGCCGATGGGACAATCCGAGGCATGACCAGCCCCGAACATTACGTGCAAGAGAAGGCCGCCGCCTCCGGCAGCAGCTTCTACTACGCGTTCCTGTTCCTGCCCCCGCCACGGCGTGCGGCCATCACGGCCTTCTACGCCTTCTGCCGCGAAGTCGACGATGTGGTGGACGAGGTCTCGGACCCCGGCGTGGCGCAAACCAAGCTGGCCTGGTGGGCCCAGGAAGTGGCCAAGGCCTATGCGGGCACGCCCACGCACCCGGTGATGCAGGCCCTGATGCCGCACACGCAGGCGTACGGCATCGAGGCGCGGCACCTGCTGGCCGTGATCGAGGGCTGCCGCATGGACCTGGAGCAGACCCGTTACCTGGACTGGCCGGGCCTGGAGCGCTATTGCCATCTGGTGGCCGGTATCGTGGGCGAGGTGGCGGCGCGCATCTTCGGCCAGACCGAGACCGCCACCACGCAGTACGCGCACACCCTGGGCCTGGCCTTTCAGCTCACGAACATCATCCGCGACGTGGGCGAGGACGCCCTGCGCGGGCGCATCTATCTGCCGGTCAACGAGCTTCAGCGCTTCGACGTGAAGGCGCACGAGATCACCGCGCGCCAGTACTCGGATCGCTTCACCGCCCTCATGAAGTCCCAGGCCGAGCGCGCGCACGCGCTGTACGACAAGGCCTTCTCGCTGCTGCCCGCAGCCGACCGGCGCAGCCAAAAGCCGGGCCTGATGATGGCCAGCATCTACCGCACGCTGCTGCGCGAGATCGAGCGCGCCGACTTCCGCGTGCTGCACCAGCGCATCAGCCTCACGCCGCTGCGCAAGTTCTGGCTCGCCTGGAAGGTGCAGGCCCTTGGGCGCTACTAGGGTCTCTGCGCGGGTCGCCATCGTCGGGGCGGGCTGGGCCGGCCTGGCCGCGGCGGTCGAGGCCGTACGCGCCGGTCACCAGGTCACGCTGTTCGAGGCGACGCGCACGCTGGGCGGCCGCGCCCGTACGCTGGACGTGACCCTGCCCGGG
This sequence comes from uncultured Ramlibacter sp., assembly GCA_964620375.1. Taxonomy (GTDB): domain Bacteria; phylum Pseudomonadota; class Gammaproteobacteria; order Burkholderiales; family Burkholderiaceae_C; genus Ramlibacter. Next base: position 2,279 of record CAZUKC010000068.1, read on the forward strand.
GGCGGCAGCGCCGACCTGGACAACGGCCAACACATTCTGATCGGGGCCTACCAACACACGCTGGCCCTGATGGAGGCGGTGGGCGTGCAGCCCTCGCAGGTCCTGCACGCGCTGCCACTGACCCTGCGCACGCCCGCGGGCGAGGGCATCGCCCTGCCCGCCTGGCCCGCGCCCCTGGACGCAGCCTGGGGCATCGCCACCGCGCGCGGGTGGCGATGGTCGGAGCGCCTGGCCTTCCTGCGCGCGTGTCTCCGATGGCGCGCCGGCGGCTTTCGATGCGCGCCGCAGGACACCGTGGCCAGCCTGTGCACTCGCCTGCCCGCGCGGGTGATGGCGGACGTGATCGAGCCCCTGTGCGTCTCGGCGCTGAACACGCCTGCGGCGCGGGCCAGCGGACAGGTCTTTCTGCGCGTGCTGCGCGACGCGCTGCTCGGGCAGGGCTATCGCCGCTGGGGCTCTTCGTGGCTGCTGCTGCCCAAGGCTCCCCTCGGACGTCTCCTGCCCGAAGCGGCAGCGCAGTGGCTGATCGCCCAAGGCGCGCAGCTGCGGACCGGCCATCGCGTGGCCCTGCTCGCCCGCAGTGCCAGCGGCTGGCAGGTGGATGCCGACCGCTTCGATGCGGTGGTTCTGGCCTGCCCGAGCTGGGATGCGATCCGCCTGCTGGAAGACAACGCGGTACACGCCCCAGCCTGGCTGGAACAGGCGCTGGGCCTGCGGCACGAGGCCATCGCCACGGTGTATGCCAAAAGCGAACGCACCCTGCCCGCGCCGATGCTGCGGCTGCAGGACGGCCCGCAGGCCCCGGCGCAGTTTGTCTTTGACCGCGGGCAGCTGGGGGGCCCGGATGGCCTGCTGGCCTTCGTGGCCAGCGCCTGCCAGGGCGAGCGCGAGACGCTGCAGCGGCAGGTGATCGCGCAGGCCCACGCCCTGGGCTGGCATGAGGTCGTACCGGTACGCACCGTGGTGGAAAAGCGGGCCACCTTCGCCTGCACGCCGGGCCTGGTCAGACCCGGTATCGCCATCGACGAAGGCCTGTGGGCCTGCGGCGACTGGGTGGAGGGCCCCTACCCCGCCACGCTGGAGGGCGCAGTGATGTCGGGCCAGCGGGTCGTGACGGCGCTCAGCGCTGCGCGTCGCACGGCGCGCTGATCACGCGCACGCGATGCACAGCTCGGGGATCACGAAAGCGCGTCGCACAGCGCGCTGAGGCTGGAGAACTCCAGCTCGGGCAGGGCCCCGGCTTGCCCGTCCTGCCCGCCGTGCGGCCAGATCGCCTCGACGCGGTTGGCCCAGGCGGCCTGCATGCCCGCGCCCTGTGCGCCCAGCACGTCCAGGACCGTGTCGTCGCCCACGTGCAGCACTTCTTCAGGCGCCACGCCGGCCAGGGAGGCCGCGGCATGGAAGATGCGCGGATCGGGCTTCGGCACGCCGAAAGCGTGGGCCGAGATCGCCCCGCGAAAGAAGCGCGCCAGCCCCACGCGCTGCAGGTCGGCGTTGCCGTTGGACAGGCTCACCAGCGGGTAGCGCCGCGCCAGGAATTCCAGCGCCGGCAGGACATCGGGAAACAGGTCCACCCGTTGCCGTTGCTCGAAGAACACCTCGAAGGCCGGTTCGGCCAGGGCCGGGTCGTCCCCCGCGCGGGTGAGGGCCAGCCGGATGGACTCGCGGCGCAAGGCGCTCATGTCGTGCTGCAGGTCGGGCCGGTGCTGCACCATGTGGGTGCGGATCTCGCGCAGGGCTGCGGGGGTGGCGCACATCGCCGCCGTCGCCGGCGCGTGCTGCACCAGCCACTGCAGCAGGACCTGCTCGGCCCGCTCAATGGTGGGCCAGATCGGCCACAGCGTATCGTCCAGGTCCAGGGAAATGGCCCGGACTTTTCCCAGGTTCAGCATGCAGGCGAGAATAACGGATGGCCGCCGTTCTCCCCTTTCATACCGAGCCTGCCTTCTCCCATGGCCGGGCCCCCGTCACCGGGGTGCTCCTGTGCAATCTGGGCACCCCGGACGCCCCCACGGCCTCGGCGGTGCGCCGCTACCTGCGTGAATTCCTGAGCGACCCGCGCGTGGTGGAGATCCCTCGCGCGGTCTGGCTGCCGCTGCTGCACGGGATCATCCTGCCCCTGCGCTCGGGTAAGTCCGCGGCCAAGTACGCCACGATCTGGACCCCCGAGGGCTCGCCCCTGAAGGTTCATACCGAGCGCCAGGCCACCCTGCTGCAGGAGCAACTGGACGCGCGCGGTCACCGGGTGGTGGTGCGCTACGCCATGCGCTATGGCAACCCGTCGATCGCCTCGCAGCTGGACGCCCTGAAGGACGCCGGCGCCACCCGCATTCTGGTGCTCTCGGCCTATCCGCAGTATTCGGCCACCACCACCGCCAGCGTCATCGACGCGGTGAACGACTGGGTGACACACACGCGCCTGGTGCCCGAGCTGCGCTTCGTGAACCGCTACCACGACGACGCCGGCTACATCGAGGCCCTGGCCCAGCGCATCGAGGGCCACTGGGGCGCGCATGGCCGGCCCGAGCACCTGGTCATGAGCTTTCATGGCGTGCCCGAGCGCACCCTGATGCGCGGCGACCCCTACCACTGCGAATGCCACAAGACCGGACGCCTGCTCGCCACGCGCCTGGGCCTGGACAAGGACGCCTACACCGTGAGCTTCCAGTCGCGGTTTGGCAAGGCCAAGTGGCTGGAGCCCTACACCGAACCCAGCCTGCAGGCGCTGGCGCAGCGTGGGGTGGGCCGGGTCGACGTGGTCTGTCCGGGGTTCACCAGCGACTGCCTGGAGACGCTCGAGGAAATCGGCATGGAGGGCAAGGACGCCTTCCTGGCGGCCGGCGGGCGCGAGTACCACGCGATCGCCTGCCTGAACGACCACGCGGCCTGGATCAGCGCACTGGCGGACATCGCGCAGCAGCACATGGGGGGCTGGCCCACCCAGGCCACGCCGGATGCCGCAGCCCTGGCCGCCTCGCGGGAGGCGGCGCTAGCCCTGGGTGCGAAGGACTGAGCAGACCGGGGTGGAAAGACAGCGTATCGACAAGTGGCTCTGGGCCGCGCGCTTCTACAAAACGCGCTCCCTGGCCAGCGAGGACCTGGACCTGGGCCGCGTCGCGGTCAATGGCCAGGCCGCCAAGCCCGCGCGTGAAGTCAAGGTCGGCGACACGGTGGCGATCCGACGCGACGCCATGGTGCGCACCGTGGTCGTGCGCGGCCTCTCGGGTGTGCGCGGGCCGGCCCCCGTGGCGCAGCAGCTGTATGCGGAAACGCCTGACAGCCTGGCGCTGCGCGAACAGGCCGCCGAGCAGCGCCGCTACGCGCGCGAGCCAGCGCTGTCGATCCCGCACGGGCGCCCGACCAAACGCGAACGCCGAGACCTCGACCAGACGCGCAAGGGCTGGGACGCGCGCTGGAGCGCGTCGCTGGAGGACTGAGTCGCGCGAGGTCGTCAGACCCCGCAGCAGCGTGCGTCGGACGCCATCCATTTGTGGCCGACCAGGCCCTGTGCGGGGCCGTGCGTCCCGATACTGGGGGCTGCTTTTGGACAACGCTTTATGCAGCACCCGCATTTACCCCTCAGTCGCCGTAGCCCGGAAATCCTGCAACGCTTCCGGTCCGTCCTGGCGATCACCGCCGTCGCCTATGGCTTGAACGACAGATCCGACGCCCAGGACACCCCAGGGCGGCGGGCCCTGCCGGCCCCCGAGCCCAGGCCCAAAGCCGCCCCGGGCGGACAGGTCGCGTCACGGCCGAAAACCTGGGCGGTAGCCAGCTGAGGCGCCTGTTGCGCCACAGGCCCGGTAAGCCCGGGAAACCCCCGAGGCGACAGCTCATCGACAACTTGTAGGATGACCCGACAACCCGGGTCATCATGCCGTCCACGCCTCGTCGCTCCCCCATCGAACCACTGGTCGCGCCCGCGCGCCTGTCCGACCGGGTAGCCGACCAGCTCACGCGCCGCATCGACAGCGGCGAGTTCGCGCCCGACCAGCGCCTGCCCACCGAGCAGCAGCTGTCCGAGCGCTTCGGCGTGTCACGTACCGTGGTGCGCGAGGCGGTCAGTCGCCTGAAGTCCATGGGCCTGCTCACGTCTCGCCAGGGCGCCGGCGTGTTCGTCGCGCCACGAGACCAGGCGCGCGCTCTGGCCTTCGATCCCTCGGTGCTGCGCTCACTGGACTCGGTGGTGCAGGTGGTCGAGGTGCGACGCGCCCTCGAGGGCGAGGTCGCGGCCCTGGCCGCGCAGCGCATCACGCCCGCCAAGGCTCGCACCCTGCGCCAGGCCCTGCAGCGGCTCGATGACGCAGTCGAGACCGGTGCCGACGGCGTCGAAGAGGACCTGGCCTTCCACCGCAGCATCGCCCAGGCCACGGACAACCCGCAGTTCGAGCGCCTACTGGCGTTTCTCGAGCAGTACCAGCGCGGCGCGATGCGCGTGACGCGCACGAATGAAGCCATGCACGGCGCCTTCATGCAGGCCGTGCGCCGCGAGCACGAGGCCATCGCCCGGGCCGTGACCGCCGGCGATGCTGCCGCCGCCCGCCGGGCCGCCGTACGCCACATGGTCAACGCCAAAGCCCGCATCGAAGGCCTGGACACCCCTGCGCGCCGCAAGCTCGAAGGCTTGCTGGCGCCCCTTCCCGACTGAAAACACTCTCCCCCATGACCACTTCTTCCCCTTCTGCACTCGGCGTCATCGGACTGGGCTCCATGGGTCTGGGCGCGGCGCGCTCGGCCCTGCGCCGGGGCGTCACCACCTGGGGCTGCGACACCCGCGCCGAGGTGCGTGACGCCTTCGCGCGCGACGGCGGCCACGCGGTGACCCGCCCCGCCGACCTGGCGCCGCACTGCAAGGTGGTCGTGGTGCTGGTGGTGAACGCGGCGCAGACCGAGGACGTGCTCTTTGGCGAACACGGGCTGGCCGGTTCCATGGCTCCGGGTTCCGTCGTCGTCTGCTCGGCGACTGTCGATCCGGCCATCGTCCCGGGCTGGGCGCAGCGCCTGGCCGAGCGTGGCCTGCTCCTGATCGACGGTCCCGTCTCGGGCGGCGCGCGCAAGGCCGAGGCCGGCGAGATGACGGTGATGGCCTCGGGCGAGCCGCGCGCCTTCGAAGTCGGTCTCGAGCTGCTGCAAGCCTGCGCCGGCAAGGTCTACCGCCTGGGCGACCGCCCGGGCATCGGATCGACCGTGAAGATGGTCAACCAGCACCTGGCCGGCGTCCACATCGCCGCCGCCTGCGAGGCCGTGGCGCTGGGCATGCGCGCGGGGGCCGACCCGGCGCAGCTCTATGAGGTGATCTGCAACTCGGCGGGTATGAGCTGGATGTTCCAGAACCGCGTGCCCCACATCCTGGACGGCGACTACACCCCGCTGTCCGCAGTGAACATCTTCGTGAAAGACCTGGGCATCGTGCTGGATGCTGCGCGCAAGCTGCAGTTCCCACTGCCGCTGGCCGCCTCGGCGCACCAGCTGTACCTGGCCACGGCGGCCATGGGCCATGGCGCCGAGGACGATTCGGCGGTGGTGAAGTACTACGCCTCGCTCGCCGGCCTGGAGCTGCCGGCTGCCAAGAGGGACACGCAATGATCCTGGGCGTCATCGCCGACGACTTCACTGGCGCCACCGACGTGGCCGGCATGCTGGTGGGCGCGGGCATGCGCACCGTGCAGGTGATCGGCGTGCCGCAGGGCCCCATGCGCGAGGCGGATGCGGTGGTGATCGCGCTCAAGACGCGCACCTGTCCGCCCGCCCAGGCGGTGGCCCAGAGCCTGGACGCCCTGCGCGCGCTGCAGGCCGCGGGCGCGCGCCAGATCTACTTCAAGTACTGCTCCACGTTTGACTCCACGCCCCAGGGCAATATCGGCCCGGTGGCCGACGCACTGATGGACGCCCTGGGCGCCGACATCGCCATCGCCTGCCCCGCCTTCCCTGACAACGGCCGCACCGTGTTTCGCGGTCACCTGTTTGTGGGCGATGTGCTGTTGTCCGATTCGGGCATGCGCGATCACCCGCTCACGCCCATGACCGATGCCAATCT
>CAZUKC010000069.1:0-8271 GCA_964620375.1 uncultured Ramlibacter sp.
ATAGAGAGCCACCCCGCGAGCGCCCTCACCCAATCCCGAGGCCCGCTCGCGGGTATGCGCAGCGGCTACCATCCCACCCTTATGACTGAACTCGTCGTGCGCCGCCTGCTCGTGGACATGGAACAGCCCATCGCCCGCCACTGGTGCGCGGGTGACGCCTTCCGCACCGCCTTCATGAACGCCCTGTCCATGAGCTTTCCGGTGGGCGAGCAGTTTTTCATCGACGCGGTCCGTGACGGCCTGAAGGCCCTGCCCCCCGACCAGCAGGCGCGGTTCGCTCCAGAGGTGCAAGGCTTCATCGGCCAGGAAGCCACCCACCGCCGCCTGCACGCCCTGTACAACGAACACCTGGAGCGCCTGGGACTGGTGAACGAATGGGGCCCGCGCGCGCTGCGCCGGCGCCAGCTGCTGGACGGCCAGAACGTGCGCCACGCGCTGGCCGCCACCGCCGCCTACGAGCACTTCACCGCCATCCTGGCCGACTGGCTGCTGCGGCATCCGCAGGCCCTGGGCGAGCAGGACCCGCGTCTGGTCACGATGTGGCTGTGGCACGCGTCCGAGGAGTCGGAGCACAAGTGCACCGCCTTCGACCTGTACCGGGCCCTGGGGGGCAACGAAGCCTGGCGCCTGAAGTGGTTCCGCCGTATCAGCTTCTTCTTCGTCACCGACGCCCTGCGCCAGACCCTGAGCAACCTGCGCCGTGACGGCACCCTGTGGCGTTTTTCCACCTGGCGCAGCGCGGTGCAGTTCCTGTTCGGGCCGGGCGGACTGGTTCGCGACACCCTGCCCGCCTGGCGGGCCTACAAGCGGTCCGACTTTCACCCGAGCCAGCAGGACCCCGGGCCCGCCGCGGACTGGCTGGCCGCCCACGATGACCGCTACCAGGTGATCACCCGGCCCGCCGCCTAAGGCCTGGGCCGAGTCTGGGGCTGGGCCGGCCCGCCCTCGCGGCACAATGGCGGGATGCAGCTTCACTACATCGCCAACACACCGCAGCCCGGATCTTCGGGCGAAACGATCCCGGTCATCGACCCCTCCGACGGTCAGGTCTTCGACCACCTGCAACGCGGCACCGCACAGGACATCGACCGCGCGGTGCAGGCGGCCCGCCACTGCTACGACACCGCCTGGAGCAAGCTCAGCGCCGCCGAGCGCGGGCGCCTGCTGATGCGCCTGTCCAACAAGCTGGCCGAACACGAGGAAGAACTCACGGCGCTCGAGCAGCGCGATTGCGGCAAGCCGACCCGCCAGGCCCGCGCCGACGCGGTGGCCATCGCGCGTTACTTCGAGTTCTATGCCGGCGCCTGCGACAAGCTGCACGGCGACACCATCCCCTACCTGGACGGCTACTCCGTCCTGACCTGGCGTGAGCCGCATGGCGTGACCGGTCACGTGATTCCCTGGAACTACCCGATGCAGATCTTCGGGCGCAGCGTGGGGGGCGCGCTGGCCGCGGGCAACGTCTGCGTGGTCAAGCCTGCGGAAGACGCGTGCCTGTCCCTGCTGCGAGTGGCGCAACTCGCGGCCGAATGCGGCTTTCCGGCCGGTGCGATCAACATCGTGACCGGCTACGGGCACGAGGTGGGGGACGCCCTCGCACGCCATCCGGGCATCGACCACATCAGCTTCACCGGCAGCCCGCGCGTGGGCACCCTGATCCAGCAGGTGGCGGCCGAGCGCCATTGCCCGGTCACGCTGGAACTGGGGGGCAAGAGCCCGCAGGTGGTCTTCGCCGACGCCGACCTGGACCAGGCCGTGCCCGCCATCCTCAACGCCATCGTGCAGAACGCCGGGCAGACCTGTTCGGCCGGTTCGCGCGTGCTGATCGAGCAATCGATCTACGAGCCGCTGCTGGAGCGACTGGGCGAAGCCTTCACCCGCCTGCGTGTCGGACCCGCAGCCATGAACCTGGACGTGGGCCCCCTGATCCGCGCGAGCCAGCAGCAGCGCGTCTGGGATTTCCTGTCCGACGCGCAGTACGCCAACATCCCGGTGGTGGCCGAGGGCCAGATCGTGGACGAGGCGCCCGAGACCGGCTTCTACCAGGCCCCCACGCTGCTGCGTGACGTGCCGGTGGACCACCGCCTGGCGCAGGAGGAAGTGTTCGGGCCGGTGCTGGCGGCCATGCCGTTCCGAGACGAGGACGATGCGGTGGCCCGCGCCAACGCCACGAATTTCGGCCTGGTGGCCGGGGTCTGGACCCGTGACGGCGGACGCCAGATGCGCATGGCGCGCCGCATTCGCAGCGGGCAGGTGTTCATCAACAACTACGGCGCCGGCGGCGGCGTGGAGCTGCCTTTTGGCGGAGTGAAGTCCTCGGGCTACGCGAGAAAGGCTTCGAAGCCCTGCTGGGGTTCACGACGCTCAAGACCGTGGCGATCCGCCACGGCTAGGGGCATGACGGACCGCGTGATTCCCCTGGTCGCCCACCGGCCGCCACCCCGGCCCGTGGCGATACCTCCGCGGCCGCACGCGCTCGGCGGGCTGGTGACCGACAGCCTGCGGCGCCCGTTGCGTGACCTTCGCATCAGCGTCACCGACCGATGCAACTTCCGCTGCAGCTACTGCATGCCCAAGGAAGTCTTCGACAAGGACTACCCCTACCTGCCCCACGGCGACCTGCTCACCTTCGAGGAGATCACGCGCGTGGCCAGGCAGTTTGTGGCCCTGGGGGTGCGCAAGATCCGACTGACGGGGGGCGAACCGCTCCTGCGCAAGCACATCGAGGTCCTGGTCGCTCAGCTCGCGCAGCTTCGTACGCCCGAGGGCGAGCCGCTGGACCTCACGCTCACCACCAATGGCTCGCTGCTGGCGCGCAAGGCCCAAGACCTGAAGGCCGCAGGCCTGCAGCGGGTCACCGTGAGCCTGGACGGCCTGGACGATGCGGTATTCCGGCGCATGAACGATGTCGACTTTCCGGTGGACCAGGTACTCGAGGGCCTGGAGGCGGCGCGCGCGGCGGGCCTGGGCCCGATCAAGGTCAACATGGTGGTCAAGCGCGGCACCAATGACCACGAGATCCTGCCGATGGCGCGGCACTTTCGCGGCACCGGCCACGTGCTGCGCTTCATCGAGTACATGGACGTGGGCACGACCAACGGATGGCGTATGGACGAAGTGCTGCCCTCGTCCGATGTCGTGGCGCGGCTGCACGCGCAGTGGCCCCTGGTGCCCCTGGACGCGGCGGCACCCGGCGAAACCGCGCAACGCTGGGCCTATGCCGACGGCGCGGGCGAGATCGGCGTGATCAGCAGCGTGACGCAGGCCTTCTGCGGCGACTGCAACCGCGCGCGCCTGTCCACCGAGGGCCAGCTGTACTTGTGCCTGTTTGCCAGCCAGGGCCATGACCTGCGCGCGCTGGTTCGCGGCGGGGCGAGCGACGCGCAGATCGCTGCAGCCATCGCTGCGATCTGGCAGGGCCGCGAGGACCGGTACTCGCAGCTGCGGGCGGCTTCGGCGGCCAACCCCGCGGGGGGCGGACAGCGGCGCGTCGAAATGAGCTATATCGGCGGATGATCGCCTCCAGGGACATCACGGGCCTGATCCTGGCCGGCGGGCGCGGCGCGCGTATGGGCGGCGCCGACAAGGGCCTGCAGCACTTCAACGGCCAGCCCCTGGCCCTGCACACGCTGCGGCGGCTGCAGCCCCAGGTGGGCCAGGTGCTGGTGAACGCCAACCGCAACCTCGCGAGCTATGAGGCCTTCGGGGCGCCGGTGTGCACCGACGCCCTACCCGACTTCGCCGGCCCGCTGGCCGGCTTCATGACCGGGCTGGCGCACTGTGACACCCCCTGGCTGGTGACCGTGCCCTGCGACACGCCCCTGTTCCCGCTGGACCTGGTGACGCGGCTGGCCCAGACGGCGAGCGCACATCACGCAGAGATCGCCGTGGCCCGTGCACCCGAGTCCGACGGCGCGCTGCGCCCGCAGCCGGTGTTCTGCCTGATGCGGCGCGACGTGTCGGAAAGTCTGCATCGCTTCACCCGGGAGGGCGGGCGCAAGATCGACGCCTGGACCGCGCAGCTCCATGCCGTGTTCGTCGATTTCAACGCGCCGGGCGACGACCCGCGGGCCTTTGCCAACGCCAACACGCTGGATGAACTGCACCAACTGGAAGGGGGGAATGCACAGTGAAGACCCTGGACCAGATTGCGGGCGAACTACAAGGCTACGACCCGAAGGCGCTGCGCGCCGAGACAGTGCAGGCCTTCCTGGAGCATCTGGTCGTACCGACCGCGCACACCGAAACCATCAGCCTCTTTGATGCACCGGGTCGGGTGCTGGCGCAAGACCTCGTCTCCCCCCTGAGCGTACCGCCGCACGACAACGCGGCGATGGACGGCTACGCCTTCGACGGCGCGGCCTTGCGTTCAGGCCAGGCGCTCGACCTGGAGGTCGTGGGCACGGCGCTCGCGGGCAAGGCCTGGCGGGGCACGGTCGGGGCCGCCCAATGCGTGAAGATCATGACGGGCGCCATCATGCCCGCTGGCCTGGATACCGTGGTGCCCCAGGAATTCGTGAAGGTGCGGGAGCACGGCGACACGACGCGCGTGACCGTTCCGCCCGGCCTGCTACAGCCTGGCGACAACCGCCGCCTGGCCGGTGAGGACCTGATGCAGGGCCAGCCTGCGCTGCGCGCCGGCGAGCGCCTGAGCCCCGCGGCCTGCGGCCTGATCGCCAGCCTGGGCCTGCCCCAGGTGCTCGTGACCCGACGCCTGAAGGTGGCGTGCTTTTCCACCGGCGACGAGATCCTGTCCCTGGGCGAGGCCCCGCGCGAGGGCGCGGTCTACGACAGCAACCGTCACACGGTACGCGCGCTGCTGCTGCGACTGGGCTGCGAAGTGCTGGACCTCGGGGTCGTGCGCGACGATCCAGCCCTGCTGCGCGAGGCCTTCACCCGCGCCGCCGTTGAGGCGGATGCCGTGATCACCAGCGGCGGCGTGAGCGTTGGCGAAGCGGACTTCACCAAGGCCATGATGAAGGAACTGGGTGACGTGGCCTTCTGGAAGATCGCGATGCGCCCGGGCCGTCCCATGGCGGCAGGGCGTATCGCCGCGGGCGGCCGCACGGCCATCCTGTTCGGGCTGCCGGGCAACCCGGTGGCGGTGATGGTGACCTTCCTGGCCTTCGTGCGACCCGCCCTGCTGCGGATGATGGGCGCTCGACCCGAGCCGACGGTGTGGCTGCGCGCGCGCAGCACAGAGGCTCTGCGCAAGAAGCCCGGACGCACCGAGTACCAGCGCGGCATCGTGAGCCGTGCGCCGGACGGTGGTCTGCAGGTGCGCACCACCGGCAGCCAGGGCTCTGGGGTGCTGCGTTCGATGGTGGAGGCCAACGGCCTGATCGTGCTGCATCACGACCAAGGCAACGTCGCTGTCGGCGACGAGGTGGACGTGATGCCTTTCGAAGGGGCGATCTAGCCCCCGCGACCGGCGCCCTACTTCGCGACGAGGTCGCTGGGCGCCGTGTGGGGAGCGGGTTCGTTACGGGCCGAGGACTTGTTCGCCCCCGGCACCGACTTGCGGGCGAACAGCGTGTACATCGTCGGCACCACGAAGATCGTCAGCAGCGTCCCCAGCGACATTCCGCCCACGATCACCCACCCGATCTGCTGGCGGCTCTCGGCCCCCGCGCCCGTGGAAATCGCCAGCGGTACGGCGCCCAGCACCATGGCGCCGGTGGTCATGAGGATGGGGCGCAGACGCTGCGAGGAGGCCTTCACCAGAGCGTCGACCATCTCCATCCCCTGCTCCCGCAACTGGTTGGCGAACTCGACGATCAGGATGCCGTGCTTGGTGATGAGGCCCACCAGTGTGATCAAGCCGATCTGCGAGTACACGTTCAGCGAGCCCCCAGACCACTGCAAGGCCAGCAGCGCGCCGATCATGGACAGGGGAACCGAGAGCATGATCACGAAGGGGTCGACGAAGCTCTCGAACTGGGCCGCCAGCACCAGGAAGATGAACAGCAGCGCCAGCACGAACACGATGGCCAGCGCACCCTGCGAGGCGCGGAACTCGCGCGAGGTGCCATTCAGATCGGTGCTGTACCCGGACTTCAGGATCTTGGCCGCGGTCTCGTCCATGAAGGTCAAGGCCTGGCCCAGGGAGTAGTCCGGCGCCAGGTTGGCGGTGATGGACACCGAGCGGCGCTGTCCGAAGTGATTGAGCTCGCGCGGGCTCACACTCTCGCGCACCTTGACCAGGGCCGACAGCGGGATCATCACGTCGTTGCGCCCGCGCACCTGGATGCGGTCGATGTCTTCGGGCGTGGTGCGTCCGATCGACTGCACCTGCACGATCACGTCGTACTGTTCGGCGTCACGCTTGTAGCGGGTCACGTTGCGTCCGCCCAGCATGGTCTCCAGGGCCTTGGCCACCACCTCGACGCTTACGCCCAGATCGGCCGCCTTGTCGCGGTCTACCTCGATCCGCAGTTCTGGCTTGTTCAGGCGCAGGTCGACGTCGGGCTGGACGATGCCGGGGTTCTTGGCGATCTCCTCGAGGAACTGGCGCGTCACCCGGTTGAGGTTCTCATAGCTGTCGGAGGTCTGGATCACGAAGTTCAGCGGACGCTCCCGGAAGCCCTGACCCAGCGAGGGCGGGGTGATCACGAAGGCGTTGACCCCGGGCAGCGAAGAGATGCGCGGACCCATTTCACGCGCCAGCTGCAAGGTGGTGCGCTCGCGCTGCTCCCAGTCGACCGCGCGGAAGATCACGCTGGCCTGCGACACCGTGGGGTTGCCCACGTTGCCGAAGATCCGGTCGAATTCCTTGTAGTTCTGGCCCATGCGCTCCATGATCTGCGCGTAGCGGTTGGTGTAGTCCAGGGTCGAGCCATCCGGCGCGTTCACGACCGTCAAGATGGTGCCGCGGTCCTCCAGGGGCGCAAGCTCTTTCTTCATCTGCGGCCACACGCTGGCGATACCCCATCCCGACAGGCCCATCACCACCAGCACGCCCCAGCGCGCCTGCAGCAGCCATCCGAGCAGGCCGGCCGAGCCGCCCCCGCGCGACGTCCAGCGCGCGGTGACGATCCAGCGAAGCAGGCGCTCGTAGCCGTTCGAGACGGCGTTCAGGCCCCGCTCCATGGTGCGGTCGAACCAGCCCGGCTTCGCGTTGTGCCGCAGGAGCTTGGAGCACATCATGGGCGTGAGCGTCAGCGCCACGAAGCCCGAGACCAGCACCGCGCCGGCCAGCGCCAGCGCGAACTCGGCAAACAGGCGCCCGGTTCGCCCCGGCGTGAACGCCAGCGGCGCGTACACCGCCACCAGGGTGAAGGTCATGGTGATGACCGCAAAGCCGATCTCGCGCGCACCCTTGATCGCCGCCGAGAAGGGGTCCAGCCCCTCCTCGATGTGGCGGAAGATGTTTTCCAGCATCACGATGGCGTCGTCCACCACTAGGCCGATGGCCAGCACCAGGGCCAGCAGCGTGAGCGTGTTGATGGTGAAGCCGGCCAGCGCCATCATCGAGAAGGTGCCGATCAGACTGACCGGAATGGTCACGATGGGGATGATGGAGGCGCGGAAGGTGCGCAGGAAGAAGAAGATCACCAGCGCCACGAGCACCACCGCCTCGACGATGGTCTTGTAGACGTTCTTGACCGAACGGTCGATGAACAGCGAGTTGTCGTTGGCAACCTCGATGTTCACCCCCGGCGGCAGGTCGGCCTTCAGCCGCGGCAGCATCTCGCGCACGCCGGCCGACAGGGTCAGCGGGTTGGCGGTGGCCTGGCGGATCACGCCAGCGGAGATCGCGGACTGGCCGTTCAGGCGCACCGCGCTGCGCTCGTCGGCTGGACCTTCGCGCACCTGGGCCACGTCGCGCAGTTTCACCGGAAAGCCGTTGACGTTGCGGATCACGATGTCGCCGAACTGGCCGGGGCGGGTCAGGTCGGTCTGCGAGGTGACGCTGAACTCACGCTGCTGCGACTCGATACGGCCCGCGGGCAGCTCCAGGTTGCTGCGTCGGATCGCGTCTTCCACGTCCTGGGTGGTGAGCCGGTAGCCGGCCATGCGCTCGGCGTCCAACCAGACCCGCATGGCGTATTTGCGCTCGCCGAAGATGCGCACGTCGGCTACCCCGGTGACGGTCTGCAGGCGCGGCTTGACGATACGGTTGATCAGGTCGTTGATCTGCAGCGGGTTGAGGGTATCGCTGGTGAAGGCCAGCCAGATCACTGGAAAGGCGTCGGCCTCGACCTTGGAGATCACCGGCTCCTCGATGGCCACCGGCAGGCGGTTACGCACACGCGCCGTGCGATCGCGCAC
>CAZUKC010000070.1:0-8207 GCA_964620375.1 uncultured Ramlibacter sp.
AGGCGTTTTCCACCGGGTCCCAGAACCACCAGCCGCCCCAGCCCAGTTCGTAGTAGGCCCAGAAGCTGCCCAGCGCGATGCCCAGGGTCAGGAAGCACCAGGCCGCGGTGGTCCAGGGGCGCGACCAGCGCGCCCACGCGGTGTCCAGCCGGCCCGCCAACAGGGCGGCGATGGCGAAGGCAAAGGGCACGGCCAGCCCCACGTAGCCCATGTACAGCAGCGGCGGGTGCAGGATCATCCCCGGGTCCTGCAGCAACGGGTTCAGGTCCTGGCCGTCGGCGGCGGCGGGCAGCAGGCGCTCGAAGGGGTTGGACACCCACAGCGTGAACAGCAGGAAGCCCACGCTCACGCAGGCCATCACCCCGATCACGCGCGCGCGGGTGGCGTCGTCCAGTGCGTGCGAAAAGCGTGCGACGGCAGCGGTCCAGGCGGCCAGCACCAGCGCCCACAGCAGGATGGAGCCCTCGTGGTTGCCCCAGACCGCGGTGATGCGATAGGCCAGCGGCAGCGAGCTGTTGGAGTGCTTGGCCGCCAGGGCCACCGAGAAGTCGTTGTCGATGAAAGCCCAGGTGAGCGCGGCATAGGCCAGCGCCAGCAGCAGCACCTGCGCGTAGGCGGCGCGCGGGGCCAGACGCACCAGCGGCGCGCGTGCCGCGTACGCGCCCCACAGCGGCAGCACCGCCTGCACCAGGGCCACGCCCAGGGCCAGCATCAGCGCGAAATGACCCAGCTCGACGATCACGGGCGTGCGCTCTTCGTGGCGGCGGCCGTGGCCGCAGGCGGATGCGTGCCTGCGGCTTTCAACGCCGCGGCCGCTTCGGGGGGCATGTAGTTCTCGTCGTGCTTGGCCAGGACCTGTTCGGCGTGGAAGACGCCGTCAGGCCCCAGCCTGCCCTGGGCCACCACGCCCTTGCCCTCCTGGAACAGGTCCGGCAGCAGGCCGGTGTAGCGCACGGGCACGCGCTGCGCGCCGTCGGTGACGACGAATTCCAGCCTCAGGTCCTGCGTGCTGCGGCGCACGCTGCCGGTCTCGACCAGACCGCCCACGCGGAAGCTGCGTCCCTGCGGCGCCTGCTGGGCCGCCACCTGCGTGGGGCTGAAGAAGAAGACGAGGTTGCTGTTGAACGCGTTGAGCACCAGCGCGCTCGCGCCCCCGACCAGGGACAGGCCCACGGCCACCGCCAGCGCGCGGCGTGTGCGAGGGCTCATGTCGCCTCCTGGCGCGTGAGCACCGGCTGGCGCGCGGGCGTGGCGGGCGTTTCGCCGTCGGCGAGTTCCTGCAGCAGGGCGCGTCGGCGCGCACGCAGCGACAGGCCCTCAGCGACGAATACGGCGACGCACATGCCCATCGAGCCCCAGACATACAGGCCGTAACCCCCCATGGCCAGCCAGGTGAAGAGATCGGTGGTGCTCATGCCAGGGCTCCCTGCGCGGCGTCCCGCGCCCAGTCCGTATGGCGCTCGCGCTCCAGCATCAGCAGGCGCACCCGCCACAGGCTGACCGCGATCGTGTACATCCAGAAGGCCAGTGCCATGACCAGCATGCCGGCCAGCATGACGGCGGCCATGGTGGGCGCGCGGGTGAGGCTCACCGACGCGCCCTGGTGCAGCGTGTTCCACCATTGCACCGAGAAATAGATCACGGGCACGTTGACCACTCCCACCAGGGCCAGCAGGGCGGCCGCGCGGTCGGCGCGGCGCGGGTCCTCGATGGCCGCGTGCAGCGCGAGCACGCCCATGTACAGAAAGAGCAGCAGCAGCTCGGACGTCAGGCGCGCATCCCAGACCCACCAGGTGCCCCAGGTCGGTCGGCCCCACAGCGCGCCGGTCCACAGGGCCAGGAAGGTCATGAGGGCGCCGGTGGGCGCGAGCGCGCGGGCCATCATCGCCGCCAGGCGCGCGTTGAAGATCAGGCTCGCCGCGGCCCAGCCCGCCATCACCAGATAGATGAACATCGACATCCACGCGGCGGGCACGTGCACGAAGATGATCCGGTAGGCCTCGCCCTGCTGGGCGTCGGTGGGCGCGAGGATGAAGCCGATGTACAGGCCCAGGGCCGCGAGCACCGCGGCGGCGATGGCGCAGGCCCGCGCGAGTCGGCCCGCCAGGGGGTAGAAGGCGGCGGGCGAGGCGTAACGGAACCAGTTCATTCAGGCCTCCAGTGAAATGCGCAGCGCCTGTGCGCACGCGATCGGCGCCACGGCCAGCGACAGCAGCAGGCCCGCGCCCAGCAGTGACAGATGTGCCGCGACGCCCTGTCCGGCCTGCACCGCCTGCACCGCGCCGGCCCCGAAGACCAGCACCGGCACGCACAGCGGCAACACCAGCAGCGCCAGCAGCATGGCGCCGCCGCGCAGCCCCACGGTGAGGGCCGCGGTGACGGCGCCGACCAGGCTCAGGATGGGGGTCCCCAGCAGCAGCGAAACCACCAGAACCGCGGTCGCGTCCGCCGGCAGCCCGTACTGCAGCGCGATCACCGGCGCGGCCAGCGTCACCAGCAGGCCCGAGCCGATCCAGTGGGCCAGCACCTTGCCGCCTACCAGGAGCGCCAGCGGGTGGGGGGACAGGAGCAACTGCTCCAGCGTGCCGTCGGCCAGGTCGTCGTTGAACAGCCGTGACAGCGACAGCATGCCGGCCAGCAGGGCGGCCACCCAGACGACGCCGCCGGCCATCAGCCGCAGGGTCTGGGGCTCGGGTCCGACGGCCAGCGGGAACAGGCTGCTGACCATGAGGAAGAAGATCAGCGCGGCCAGCGTGTCGGTGCGCCGCCGCCAGGCGATGCGCAGGTCGCGCGCGGCGAGTGCTGCGGCACCCGCGAGCAGTCCGTGGGTGGGGCCCGCGGGCGATTCGTGCAGGGCCCCCCGAGCGCTGTCCGCCCGGTCCGCGTCACCCGCGCGTGCGCCGGCGACACCGGCAGAAGAGGGAAGGACCGCCGCCATCGTCCGGCCTCAGAGCGCCAGGTCCAGGTGGGCCATCCGGTCCAGTGCCACCGCCTGGTGACTGGTCAGGACCGCCATCCCGCCGCGCTCAATGTGAGTGCGCACTTGCTCGCCAAGCCAGTCACAAGCGGGAGTGTCCAGCGCGCTGAAGGGCTCGTCGAGGACCCAGAGGGGCCGGCGGCGGGCCAGGGGCAGGCGGGCCAGGGCGCAGCGTCGCCGCTGGCCCTGGGACAGCCGGCGCAGGGGCTGATGGGCCTGCGCCCGCAGGCCGGCCTGCTCTAGTGCCTGCAGCGCCTGTGCGGTTGTGGCGGGCTCGCCCGCCAGAGCGCAGGCGGCCATCAGGTTCTCCAGGGCGCTCAGGTCGTCCTTTACCGCCGGGGCATGGCCGAGGAAGAGGCGTTCATGGCCCAGGCGCTCCGCTTGCGCCGCCAGCGGTTGCCCGCGCCACAGCACCCGGCCGCTGGCGGGTGGCAGCAGCCCGGCCAGCACCCGCAGCAGGCTGGTTTTACCCGCCCCGTTGTCGCCCGAGACCTTGAGCCACTGACCGGCCTCCAGCCGCAGGGACACCCCGCCAAAGAGCAGCCGTCCGCCGCGCGCGCAGCCCAGCTGCTGCAGCTCGAGTGCGGCAGCGTCGGCTCTGGGAGAGAGGGCAGGGTAATCGACCATGTGTCAATAAATAATGACACTTATAGCACGCGATTCAAGTTTACATCAGGGGTGCAACCCGCGCCGGCCCGAACGAGCCATTTGACATTCTCTTGTGTCATGTTAGATTGACACATATCAATGTTGGATCAAGCTGACACCTCGGGTTGTCCGACACGGGAGACACCTGCATGCTCAATCGAATTGAACAGGCCCTGACGCAGCACTTCGCGCAACTCCAGGGCCCGCACACGCCGCCGCGCCTGCTGGCGGCGATGCGCCATGCCGTGTTTCCCGGGGGCGCCCGCATCCGGCCGCAGCTGTGCCTGGCGGTGGCCGGCGCCTGCGGGAACGACGATCCGTCGCTGGCCGAAGCGGCGGCGGTGGCCATCGAACTGCTGCACTGCGCCTCGCTGGTGCATGACGACATGCCCTGCTTCGACGACGCCGACTCGCGCCGCGGGCAGCCGTCGGTGCACAAGGCCTATGGCGAGCCCCTGGCGCTGCTGGCCGGGGACGGCCTGATCGTCATGGCCTTCGAGGTGCTGGGCCGATCCGGCGCCGCCCACCCCGCGCGACTGGGCCCTCTGGTTGGCGCCATCGGCCGCGGGGTCGGGGCACAAGAAGGCATCGTGGGCGGGCAGGCCTGGGAGTGCGAGCCCCGGGTGGATCTGGGGCGCTACCAGCGGGCCAAGACCGGCGCGCTGTTCGTGGCGTCCACCTGTGGGGGTGCGATCGCAGCCGGCGCGCCCCCTGCGCCGTGGCAGCGGCTGGGCGAATGCCTGGGCGAGGCCTACCAGGTGGCCGACGACATCCGCGACGTCATGGGTGACGCCGAACAACTGGGCAAGCCGGTGGGCCAGGACGCGCAGCACGGCCGCCCCAGCGCCGCCGCCGAACTCGGCCTGATCGGCGCCCTGCATCGCTTCCGTCAACTGATGCAACAGGCAGTCGACGCGGTGCCCGACTGCACCAGCCGCAAGGCCATGCGCCACCTGGTGCTGCGCGAATCCGAACGCCTGGTGCCGCAGGTCGCCTGCGACCGGGTGATGCAGGGGCACGCGCCGCTGCCCCAGGTGGTGATCTCGTGAGCTCGCTGCACGTCCACCCTCTGCGTCCGCCGCCCGAGCGGCCCGCCTGGCGCCGCGCGCTGGACGCGCGTATCGACCGGTGGATGGCCGACCCTGGGCTCTACCGCTGGGCCGTCTCCAACCCCTTCACCCGCTGGCTCACGCAGCGCCGCGCCGACCAGCTGTTCGAGCTGATGGCCGGCTTCGTGCACTCGCAGGTGCTGCTGGCCTGCGTGCGCCTGCGCCTGCTGGAGATCGTGGCCACCGCCCCGCGCACGCTGGACGAGCTGTCGGCGGCCTGTGGCGTGCCGGCCTCGGCCCTGGAGCGCCTGCTGCGATCCGCCGTCGCGGTGCGCCTGCTGTCGGCCCGCGGGGGTGGGCGCTACGGGCTCGGTCCGCTGGGCCGTCCGGTGGCCGCTGACGCCGGCCTGCGCAACATGATTGAGCACAACGCGGTGCTGTACGAAGACCTGCGCGACCCGCTGGCCCTGATGCATGGCGCGTCCGAGGCGGCGATGAACGCCTACTGGCCCTACGCGCAGTCGGTGGACCCGCAGACCCTGGGCAGCTGGGCGCCGGACAAGGTCGCCCTGTACTCCGAGCTGATGGCCAGCTCGCAGCGCTTCCTGATCGACGAGCTACTGGCTGCCTACGCCTTCGATGAACACCAGTGCGTCATGGACGTGGGTGGCGGCAAGGGCGCCTGGATCACGGCGCTGGCCCGTCATGCGCCGGCCCTGCAGCTGAAGCTCTTTGACCTGCCCCCCGTGGCCCAGCTGGCCCGCGCGCACGTGCTCCAGGCCGGAGTGGCCGATCGTGTGCAGGTGCATGGCGGCAGCTTCACCGCCGACAACCTGCCGCGCGGGGCCGACCTGATCACCCTCTTGCGCGTGGCCCACGACCACCCGGACCACGTGGTCCGCGCCCTGCTGGCCGCCATCCACGAAGCCCTGCCGGTGGGTGGCACCCTGCTGCTGGCCGAGCCCATGGCCGAGGCCGACGGCCAGCCGGCCACGGCCGACGCCTACTACCACTTCTACCTGCTGGCCATGGGCGCCGGCCGGCTGCGCACGCCGCAGGAACTCATGCGCCTGATGGCCGAGGCGGGCTTCACCCACCTGGAGGCGGTGCCCAACCCCATGCCCCTGCACGGCCGGATCCTGTTGGGTCGCAAATCTGCGGGTTTACCCTTAGATACGCGCACCAAAACAGGCCCTGACGTCAATTTAAATTGACACATGAATATGTCAGCCTAAGAATACAGTCATGCGAGCATCCGCCATCGTGTTTCAGGCCCCGCTCCAGCTGTCCGTGAGGACGCTGGCGCTGCGTCCCCCCGAGCCTGACGACCTCGAGATCGAGGTGCTCTACAGCGGCATCAGCACCGGGACCGAGCGCCTGCTGTGGGACGGCAGCATGCCGCCCTTCCCGGGCATGGGTTATCCGCTGGTGCCGGGCTACGAGACGGTGGGCGTGGTGAAGCACGCACCGCAGGACAGCCCGATCCGGGTCGGCGAGACGGTGTTCGTGCCGGGCTCCTACAGCTTTGACGGGGTGCACAACCTCTTCGGCGGCGCCGGCTCCATGCTGCGGGCCAAGGCCTCACGCGTGGTCCGCGTACAGCCGCAGCTCGGGGATCGCGCAGTGCTGCTGGCCCTGGCCGCCACGGCCTATCACGCGGTGTCGCTGGGCGGCAAGGGCGATCCGGCCACGCCGCCGGACCTGATCATCGGCCACGGCGTGGTGGGCCGCCTGCTGGCACGCCTGACGGTGGCCGCGGGCCTGGCGCCTCCCACGGTGTGGGAGACCAGCCCTGCGCGCCAAGGGGGTGGCGAGGGCTATGCCGTCGTTCACCCGGACGAAGACCCGCGCAAGGACTACCGCGCCATTTATGACGTGAGCGGCGACGCCGACATCCTGCACCGCGCGATCCCGCGCCTGCAGCTCGGTGGCGAGGTCGTGCTCGCGGGCTTCTACAAGGACAACCTTTCCTTCGCCTACGCGCCGGCCTTCATGCGCGAGGCGCGCATCCGCGTTGCGGCCGAATGGAAGCGCCCCGACCTGATGGCGGTCACGCAATTGGTCGAACAGGAACGCCTGTCACTAGACGGCCTGATCACCCATACCGAAGTACCGGGCCGTGCGCACCAGGCCTACGAAGTCGCTTTCGGCGATTCCCACTGTTTGAAGATGGTCCTGAACTGGAGCCACTGACATGAGCGCAGAACCCACCACGCAACCCGTTTCCCAACCTGTGAAGTTCGTGGCCGACCTGCGCCGCGAAGCCGCCCAAGAGCCCGCGCCGCCCCACACGGGTACGCCCACCAAGGAGACGCAGATCATCGCGATCTACGGCAAGGGCGGCATCGGCAAGAGCTTCACGCTGGCCAACCTCTCCTACATGATGGCCCAGCAAGGCAAGAAGGTCCTGCTGATTGGCTGCGACCCCAAGAGCGACACCACCAGCCTGCTGTTTGGCGGCAAGGCGTGTCCCACGATCATCGAGACGTCTTCCAAGAAGAAGCTGGCTGGCGAGAGCGTCTCCATCGGCGACGTGTGCTTCAAGCGCGACGGCGTCTTCGCCATGGAACTGGGCGGCCCCGAAGTGGGTCGCGGCTGCGGCGGGCGCGGGATCATCCACGGTTTCGAGACCCTGGAGAAACTGGGCTTTCACGACTGGGGCTTTGACTACGTGCTGCTGGACTTCCTGGGCGACGTGGTCTGTGGCGGCTTCGGTCTGCCGATCGCACGCGACATGTGCCAGAAGGTGATCGTGGTGGGCTCCAACGACCTGCAGTCGCTCTATGTGGCGAACAACGTGTGCAGCGCGGTCGAGTACTTCCGCAAGCTCGGGGGCAATGTCGGCGTGGCCGGCATGGTGATCAACAAGGACGACGGCACCGGCGAGGCGCAGGCCTTTGCCAAGAACGCCGGCATCCCGGTGCTGGCGGCCATTCCCGCGCACGAGGACATCCGCCGCAAGAGCGCCTCCTACGAAATCATCGGCAAGCCTGGCGGCGAGTGGGCGCCCCTGTTCGAGGAGCTGGCCACCAATGTGGCCGAGGCGCCGCCCAAGCGGCCCAAGCCGCAGACGCAGGACGAACTGCTCTCGCTTTTCAGCTCTGACACCGTGGGTCGCAACGTGGTGTTGCAGCCCGCCACGATGGCCGACATGACCGGCAGCGAGCAGGTGGTCAAGCCCTCGCTGGAAGTGATCTACGACGCGCGCTGAGCGCACCGCCCGAGCGACCCCATGGCCCGCACCATCCCCATCCAGCCGGCATCCGCCGAACCGACCGAGGCCGCGATCACGCCCTCGGCCGACGGTCTGAGCTGCAGCTCGGGCAAGGACGCGATGCAGCAGGCGGCCCTGGCCTCCGGCAAGGGCGAGGTGCTGGCGCAATACGCCGCCGACTACCCGCTGCACCCCGATACCGGCCCGCACGACCAGCCGCAAAGCATGTGCCCCGCCTTCGGCTCGCTGCGCGTGGGGCTGCGTATGCGCCGCACCGCCACCATCCTCTCGGGCTCGGCCTGCTGCGTGTATGGCCTGA
>CAZUKC010000071.1:0-7993 GCA_964620375.1 uncultured Ramlibacter sp.
ACGACTACATCATCAACGGCGGCAAGATGTGGATCACCAACAGTTTGCAAGCCGATTGGATGTGTTTGCTGGCCAACACCAGCGAGGGTTCGGCGCACAAAAACAAAAGCCTGATCATCGTCCCGATGAACACACCCGGCATCACCCGGGCCAAAAAAATCCGCAAGATCGGCATGATGGCCAGCGACACCGGCGTCATCCATTTCGACGATGTGCGGGTACCCCAGCGCTACCGCATCGGGGAGGAAGGCATGGGCTTCACTTACCAGATGCAGCAGTTCCAGGAAGAGCGGCTGTGGTGTGCGGCCAATGCCATCCAGTCGCTGACCAATTGCATCGAGCAGACCATCGCCTACACCGGCGAGCGCATGGCTTTCGGCAAGGCCGTGCTCGACAACCAGAGCGTGCACTTCAGGCTGGCCGAACTCAAGACCGAGGTTGAGTCGCTGCGGGCCCTGACCTACATGGCCACCGAGCATTACCTCGCCGGCCAGGACGTGACCGAATGGGCCTCGATGGCCAAGCTCAAGGCCGGGCGCCTGATGCGCACCGTGCCTGACGCCTGCCTGCAGTTCTGGGGCGGCATGGGTTTTACCTGGGACAACCTGGTCTCGCGCCTGTACCGCGACGGCCGCCTGGCATCGATCGGTGGTGGCGCCGACGAGGTGATGCTGGGCATTATTTGCAAGCACATGCACACGCTGCCCAAGGCGCGTTGAGGTCGGGCCGGGCACACCCATGATCCGTACCGAATTTCAAGGTTCGCTGCTGCTTGTCTGGCTTGACGCGCCCGCCACCCGCAATGCCCTGACCGATGCCATGGTGCAGGACCTGCGCGAAGCGCTGCAGCAGGCCGTATCCCGGCCGCAGCTGCGCGCGGTGGTGCTGCGGGGCGCAGGCGGCACCTTCTGTGCCGGTGGCGACTTCAGCCGTTTTCGCAGCCTGATGGCCGAGCCTGCGCCCGCACAGGGCCCGGACCCGATCGCGGTGTTCAACCGTGCGTTTGGTGCCCTGCTGCAGGCCTGGTGCGACAGCGACGTGCTGACCATCGCCGCGGTCGACGGCGCAGCCATGGGCGGCGGCTGCGGCCTGGCCGCGGCCTGCGACATCGTGCTGGCCACCGAGGCGGCGCAGTTCGCCATGCCCGAAGTCACGCTGGGACTGCCACCGGCGCAGATCGCGCCATTTGTGGCGGCGCGCATCGGCGAACGCCAGGCCTTGCGCCTGATGGCCACCGGTCAGCGGATCGGTGCAGCCGAAGGCATCCGGCTGGGGCTGGTGGACGAGCAGGTGCCCGCCGGCGGGCTGGATGCTGCCGTGCAGCGCTGGGCCGACCAGCTGCAGCGTGCCGAGCCGCAGGCCCTGCGTGCCACCCGCGCCATTCTGCGGCGTTCTGGCCCCCAGGGTCTGAACGACACGCTCGACTTTGCAGCCCAGTGTTTTGCCCGCAGCCTGCGCAGCGGCACCGCCGCCGAGGGTCTGGCGGCCCTGGGCGACAGACGCCCGCCGGGTTGGGCCACACCCTCATGAGTCTCCCGCTGCGCCCCTTCGACACCCTGCTGATCGCCAACCGCGGCGAGATCGTCGCGCGCATCGCCCGCAGTGCCCGTGCCCTGGGCATTCGCACTGTGGCCGTGCACTCCGACGCCGACCGCGAGGCGCCCTATCTGGACGCTTGCGACCTCAGGGTCTGCATCGGTGGTGAGCGTCCGGCCGACAGTTACTTGCGTGCTGACAAGTTGCTCGAGGCGGCGCGTGCCAGCGGCGCGCAAGCCATCCATCCGGGTTACGGATTCCTCTCGGAGAACGCCGCCTTTGCGCAGGCCGTGCTGGACGCCGGGCAGGTCTGGGTCGGTCCGCCGCCCGAGGCGATGGCCGCCATGGGCGACAAGGCCAACGCGCGCCGGCGCATGCAGGACGCGGGCGTGCCGGTGCTGCCCGGCACCCGCGAAGCCAGTGATGACCTCGCGGCCCTCCAGGCACAGGCCCATGCGCTGGGCCTGCCGCTCATGGTCAAGGCGGCTGCAGGCGGCGGGGGGCGGGGCATGCGTCTGGTGCAGCAGGCGCAGGACCTGCCGGCAGCCTTGCAAGGTGCCCACGCCGAGGCGCTGGCTGCGTTTGGCGACGGTCGTCTGTTGCTCGAACGCGCGCTGATCTCGCCCCGCCATGTCGAAGTCCAGGTGCTGGCCGATGGCCACGGCACCGTGCTGCACCTTGGCGAGCGCGACTGCTCGGTACAGCGGCGCCACCAGAAGCTGATCGAGGAAGCGCCCTCGCCGGCGGTCGATGCGATGCTGCGCCGGCGCATGGGCGAGGCCGCCGTACAGGTGACCCGCGCCGCCAGCGCCCACGGCTATGTGGGGGCGGGCACGGTCGAGTTCCTGCTGGACGGCGACGGCCATTTCTGGTTCATGGAGATGAACACCCGGCTGCAGGTCGAGCACCCGGTCACGGAATGCCTGAGCGGGCTGGACCTGGTGGCCTGGTCCCTGCGGATCGCCATGGGGGCCCGGCTCGATCTGCGCCAGGACGAGGTGCTGCAACGCTTCGAGGCCGCAGGCCATGCCATCGAGGCGCGCCTGTGCGCCGAAGATCCGGCCCGTAACCATCTGCCGCAATCGGGCACGCTGCTGCACTGGCAACCGCCGGCCGGACTGCGGGTCGATGCCGCACTGCGCACGGGCCAGGCCATCAGCCCCTTCTATGACTCGATGCTCGGCAAGCTGATCGCCCATGGCCCCGACCGCCGCTCGGCACTGCAGCAGCTGGCCACCGGCCTGGCGCAGACCGAAGTGGTCGGCCTGCCGACCAACCGTGCCTTGCTGGCCCGCGTGCTCGGCCACCCGGCCTTTGTCGGCGGGCAGGCGAACACGGCCTTTCTGGCGGACCACTTTGCCAACACCGCGCAGCTGCAGCCTCCCTTGCCACCCGCCCTGCAGGCCCTGGCGGCCGTTGCGCTGGTGGCCGTGCCCGCACAGCCCCTGCCTGCGCTGTGGCAGGGTTGGACTTCGGCAGCGCTCACGGTGCAGCAGGTGCCGCTGCGGATCGGCAGCGAGCGTCAGGTCTGGACACTCGAAGGCCGGGGCCGGCACTGGACCGCCACGCAGGGCGAACACCGCGTCGTACTGGAGGAGTTCAGCGTCGATGGCTCCTACGGGGTTCAGGCCCGCGTGAACGGGGCTCCCTTGCGCGCCCGCTGGCACCGCCAGGGCACATTGTTCTGGCTGCAGGCGGGCCTCGATGAGGCGCAGGGCGAAGACCTGCGCCTGCTGCCTGCCCGCCGCCCTCAGGCGCCCGGCAGTGGTGCGGTGCTTGCGCCCATGCACGGTCGCTTGGTTCGCATCGAGGTCGAGGCCGGGCAAACGGTCGAGGCCGGACAGACGCTGCTGGTCATGGAGGCCATGAAGATGGAACACCGCCTGGTTGCCCCCTGTGCGGGCCGCGTGGCGCTGCTGCAGGTCACGGTGGGCGAACAGGTGGCTGCGCGCCGCCTGCTGGCACAGATTGGGCAGGACCGCACCTGACCCCCACTTTTCAACCGACGCCAGGGACAGACGCCATGCCCGACACGCATCAGGTTTTCAACCAGTCGACCCCGTTTGTCGACGTCAATCTCTACCACGCCGACCCTGCGCTGCGCGAAGCGGTCACGGTGTTCGCCGGCGCCGACGCCGACACGCACCAGACACTGACCGGCATGGGCCAGCGCTATGGCAGCGCGCAGGCGCAGCAGTGGGCCGTGCAGGCCAACGTCAACAAGCCGGTATTGCGCAGCTTTGACCGTTTCGGCCACCGCATCGACGAGGTCGAATTCCACCCCGCCTACCACCAACTCATGGGCCTGGCGCTGGGCGACGGCTTGCACGCCATGCCCTGGGCGCAGCCCGGCGCGGGTGCACAAGTCAAGCGGGCTGCGGCCTACCACCTGTTTGGACAACTCGAAAACGGCGTGCAGTGCCCGGTGACCATGACCTTTGCGGTGGTGCCGGTGGTGGCGCGCCAAAGCGCGATCGCGCCCGACTGGCTGCCCAAGCTGCTCGCCAATGATTACGAAGCCGGTGTGTCACATGTGCAGGCCAAGCGTGCCGTGACCATGGGCATGGGCATGACCGAAAAGCAGGGCGGCTCGGACGTGCGCAGCAACACCACCCAAGCGGTGGCCATGGGCCCGAGCGAATGGGGCCCCGCGTTTTGCGTGACGGGCCACAAGTGGTTCTTCTCGGCGCCGATGTGTGACGCCTTCCTGATCCTGGCGCAAACCGAGCCGGGCACCTCCTCCGGGCAGACCTGCCTGTTCCTGCCGCGGGTGCTGCCCGACGGCACGCGCAACCGCATCCGCATCCAGCGCCTCAAGGACAAGATCGGCAACCACTCCAACGCCTCGTCCGAGGTCGAATTTGAGGGCGCCACCGCTTTTCTGGTGGGCGAGGTCGGGCGTGGCATTGCGACCATCCTGGAGATGGGCAACCATACCCGGCTGGACTGCACCATTGGCGCGGCCGGTATCCTGCGCGCGGGCCTCACGCAGGCCATTCACCATGCGCGGCGACGCAGCGCCTTTGGCCGCAAGCTCGTCGATCAGCCGATCATGCAGTCGGTGCTGGCCGACCTGGCGCTCGAGAGCGAGTCGGCCCTGTGGCTGGCGATGCGTCTGGCCCGCACTTACGACAGCGATGCCGGCGAGAGCGAGCGGGCGCTGCGCCGCGTGCTCACGCCGGCCGCCAAATACTGGGTCTGCAAGCGCCTGCCGCATGCCATGGCTGAAGCCATGGAGGTCACCGGTGGCGCGGGCTATGTGGAAGAAGGCCCGTTTGGCCGGCTGTATCGCGAAAGCCCGCTCAACTCGATCTGGGAAGGTTCGGGCAATGTGATGTGCATCGATGTTCTGAGGGCGTTGGCGCGCGGGCCGCAGTGCCGTGACGTGCTCGCCGACGAATGGCAGGCGGCTCGGGGCCAGCACGCGGTCTTTGATGCGGCGCTGCAGGAGGCGCTCGCGCTGCTGCAGCGCCCGCAGCAGGACAGCGATGAGTTCGCCGCCCGCCACCTGGCCGAGCGCATCGCCCTGCTCACCCAGGCCAGCCTGTTGATTCGCCACGCGCCCGGGCCGGTGGCAGCGGGCTTTTGCGCGACCCGCCTGGCCGGTGGCTGGCGCGGCACGCTGGGCACGGTGGCGCTGGCGCAAGCTGGCGCACTGATCGACCGCGCCCTGGTGGAGGCCGGATCACCATGAACCCTTGGACACCCGCCCACGCAGACTTTCGCCAGACAGTACGCCGCTTTGTCGAGCGCGAGATCCAGCCCTATGTCAGCGATTGGGACGAGCACGCCGAATCGGGCGCCTACTTTCCGCGCGAGCTCTACCGCCAGGCGGCCGATCTGGGGCTGCTTGCGCTGGGGTACCCCGAGGCGCTGGGGGGCATTGCTGCCGACCATTTGTACCGCGTGATCGTCACCGAAGAAATCGCGCGTGCCGGCTCGGGGGGCGTGCTGGCCAGCCTGCTCTCGCATGGCATCGGCCTGCCGCCCATCGTGGCGCAGGCCTCGCTTGCCCTGCAGCAACGCATCGTGCCCGATGTGCTGGCGGGCCGGAAAATCGCGGCGCTGGCCATCACCGAACCCGTTGGCGGCTCGGATGTGGCGCGGCTGCGTACCACCGCACGGCTTGACGGTGACCATTATGTGATCGACGGCGAAAAAGTCTTCATCACCTCGGGACTGCGCGCCGACTGGCTCACGGTGGCGGTGCGTACTGGCGGGCCGGGGCCGGCCGGGCTCTCGCTGATCGCGGTGCCTGGCGACACCCCCGGCCTTGCCCGCACACCGCTGCGCAAGATGGGCTGGTGGGCCAGCGATACCGCCCACCTGCGCTTTGACGGCTGCCGCGTGCCGGCCGACCACCTGATCGGCGAGGAAGGCACCGGCTTTGCGGCCATCATGCGCAATTTCAATACCGAGCGCCTGACGCTGGCGGTGGGCGCCTGCGCCTTTGCCCAGGTCTGCATCGACGACGCCCTGGACTGGGCTCGCCAGCGCCACACCTTTGGACAGCCGCTGGCGCAGCACCCGGTCATTCGCCATAAGCTGGTCGACATGCAGACTGCCGTGGCTTCGTGCAGGCCGTGGATCGAGCGCCTGGCGCTGCGGCTCGATGAGGGCCCCGCCGATGCGCACACGGTCGCCGAGCTGTGCATGCTCAAGAACCACGCCACGCGCGCCATGCAGCTGTGCGCCGATCAGGCGGTGCAGATCCTGGGTGGCATGGGCTACATGCGTGGTACCCGCGTCGAGCGCATCTACCGCGAGGTCAAGGTGATGATGATTGGCGGCGGCGCCGAGGAAATCATGAAGGACCTGGCGGCGCGGCAGCTGGGCTACTGATGCGCTGTGCGCGGCGCCGCCTCATGCACGACAATGGTCCTGCCGAACTTGTCGCGGCCCCGGTTCCGTGCTGCGTCCGGTTGCTGCCGTTTTCATGACAGGAGCTTTCTTCATGCCTCGCCTCTCCTTGCGCCAGCCGCTCTGCCGCCTTGGGCCCAAGCTCGGCACGTTGTCCCTGCTGGCGCTGACCGCGCTGCCCTCGGGCGCCGGCCAGTACGCCCTGGTGCAGGGCCAGCGCACAGCATTGCCGGTGCTGGCCGATGTCAGGAGCGCACTGCCGGCCTGCAACCTGCATATCACGGTGCAGGGCCAGCCCGGGATCGACCGGACACTGACCGCGCCGCTGTTCATGACCGAGCTGCAGATCCTGGCCCAGGGCAATGCACCTCTGCCAGTTGCCTGGGAGGGGCGCTTTCGCCGGCTCGATAACGGGGATGCGCTCGACCCCTGCCCCACCGCCGGGCAGTCCCTGGTTCCGGTGGTCGGCAGCCTGGCCCCCCTGCGTCAGGCCTGGCAGACGTATTTCGGGGCTCTGGGGCCGGCGCAGGCCGAGTGCATGCGCCTGGGACTGCCGTTGGTGGGGGTACGCACCGAGGGCTTTGACCGTAACGACCCCCAGCCCAGTGTGGCCGATCAGCGCATCCGGCAACTCGAGGGCCAGTGCGAGCGCTTTGTCGCGCTGCCCAAGGCCTGGGGCCTGCAGGATGAAAAGCGCCACGCCTGCACCCTGTCGGGTGGCTTTCGCACCTTCTGCGAAGGGGTCTATCTGCAGGCCGGCAGCGATGGGCGCTCCCGGGTCCTGAGCAAGGCCCAGGCCCTGGCCCTGCACCTGCAGGGCGGCAGTTTCCAGACCGCAGTGCGCGAGAACACCGAGGTGCGCGCTGCGCGAGAGACCCGCCAGCGGCAGGCGCTGGAACGCCAAAAAGCCCAGGAGGCCGAGCGCGAGCAGGCCGAGCTGCGTGAGCGCGAACGTCAGATTCAGGAGGCGCAGGCGCGCAAGCTCGCCCAGGAGCAGGCCAAGCGGCAGAAGAAGGAAGAGGAGCGCCTGCAGGCCGAAGAGGCACGCAAGCGCGCCGAGGAAGAGCGCCGGGCCCAGCGCAACTGGCTGGTCAGGACCTGGGAGGACGAGGTGATGGGCCGGATCCGACCCGCGCCTGCACCCTCACCCGCACCCGCGGGTGCGCCAGCCCCGCAGACAGCACCCAAGGAAGGCGCCCGCTAATCAGGGCCCCCTGCGGCTACCGCGCGAGCCCTGGGCCGAAAAAAAGCCGCCCAGTCAGGGCGGCTTGCACGACCGCAGGTGCCGGTCACTTCATGTAGTCGGAGATGACTTTCCAGCGGCCTTCCTGGATCTGGGACAGGCGCGAGGACTCGTTGCCCAGGCGCTTTTTGGCGCTGAAGGTCATGGCGGGGCTGCCAAAGATGTCCTGCGGGAAGCTCATGCTGTCCATCGACTTGATGAAGGTCTCGTGGGTCAGGTTGCGGCCGGCCTTGGAGGCGGCGCTGGCGAAGTGCATCAAGGCCTGGTAGCCATAGACCGAGAACACGGTGGGGTCCTCGTTGAACTTGGTCTTGTACTTGTTGGCCCAGAAGCGAATTGGCTGTGAGGCTTCGT
>CAZUKC010000072.1:0-312 GCA_964620375.1 uncultured Ramlibacter sp.
GTGGAGTTCTTTGACATGATGCGGCGGGGGGGTTGACGCCCCCCGAAGCGGCCCGCAGGGCCGCTTCCCCCCACTGGGGGGCGATGCAGCGGACTGGCGGAGCCAGATCCGCGCATCACTTGAAGAGATAGCCTCCGCGCTCCCCGCTTTTCCAGGATGCCTGGATCTGGCTTTGCCAGGCCAGCGCATCGCCCCCAGTGGGGGAGGCGGCCGAAGGCCGCTTCGGGGGCGTGTACAATGCTCGGTTTTGCGGAAAGTATGCCAAATGGGTTGGCGCGGCTGCCGTAGTTGACTAGGAAAAGATCATGAAAG
>CAZUKC010000072.1:322-7983 GCA_964620375.1 uncultured Ramlibacter sp.
GTTTCCCCTATAATCTAGAGTTTTGCGGAAAGTAGCTTGGGCATCCTGCGCGGGCCGGCTCCCGTGGCTGACATAAAAGGAACTCTCATGAAAGAAGGCATCCACCCCGACTACCGCGAAGTGCTCTTCGTGGACCTGTCCAACGGCTTCAAGTTCGTCACCCGCTCCTGCGTGAACACCAAGGAAACCGGCAAGACCGACGACGGCCGTGAACTGCCGCTGTTCAAGCTGGACACCTCCAGCGAGTCGCACCCCTTCTACACCGGCACCCAGAAGTCGGTGGACAACATGGGTGGCCGCGTCGAGAAGTTCCGCAACCGCTTCGGCAAGTCCGCCGCCAAATAAGTCGGCCGCGTCACCCGCCACCAAGGGCAGCCCGGGCAACCGCGCTGCCCTTTTTTCCCGCCGGGCCCACCCGCTGCTGCGCTCCATAATTCCCGCGTGAATTCCCCCTCCCCCGCCATCGTGGCGCAAAGCGCCGTGCGACGCCTGCCACGGGTGGCACTCTGGCTCTTCTGTCTGGCCTATGTCCTGCCCGGCTTCATCGGCCGCGACCCCTGGAAAAACGCCGACCTGCAAGGCTTCGGCTACATGTACGAACTGGCGCAGGGCACCACGGAGTGGCTGGCGCCGACCCTGCTGGGTCTGGCCCCGGAGTTCGACGCCCTGCTGCCCTACTGGCTGGGCGCGTGGGCCATCCTGGTCACCAGCCCCTGGCTGCCGCCCGACGTGGCCGTGCGTCTGCCCTACGTCGGCCTGCTGGCCCTGACCCTGTTCGCCACCTGGCACGCGACCTACCAGCTGGCCCGCCGCCCGCAGGCCCAGCCCGTGGCCTTTGCCTTCGGCGGCGAAGCGGACCCCAAGGACTACGCCCGAGCGCTGGCCGACGCCGGCCTGCTGGCCCTGGTCGCCTGCCTGGGACTGGCCCAGCTGTCCCACGAGACCACACCCTCACTGGCCCAGCTGGCCTTCACCGCCCTCACCTTCTACGGCCTGGCGGCACTGCCCCACGAGCCCCGGCCGTCCGGCGACACGGCCCAGGACGACCGGGATGCGTCCCCTTGGGCCCGCCGGGCCGGGCCCCTGGCCAGCCTGGCCGCCGGCCTCGCGGGCTTGGCCCTGAGCGGCGCGCCCGCACTGGCAGTGCTGTTCGCGGCGGGCGGGGCGGGCGTGCTGCTGCTCCAACACGCCCCCGATGACGGCGTGCGCAGGGCGCACCGGCACGGGGCCCTGGTGATCGCCCTGCTGGGCGTCGCCGTGGCCGCCCTGGCCTTCGCCCTGCAGCTGTGGCACTGGCGCCTGGACGTCCAGGGCCGCGAGTGGCGCGCCCTGGGCCGCCTGCTGGTGTGGTTCACCTGGCCCGCCTGGCCGCTGGCCCTGTGGACCCTCTGGCGCTGGCGCCACCACCTGCTGGAACACCACCTGGCCCTCCCGTTGTGGCTCGGGGGCGTCGCCCTGGTGGGCGCGCTGACCACCCCCTATGCCGACCGCTCACTCCTGCTGGCCCTGCCCGCACTGGCGGTGCTGGCCGCCTTCGCCCTGCCCACCTTCAGCCGCTCGGTCTCGGCGCTGATCGACTGGTTCACCCTGCTCTTTTTCAGCGGCATTGCCCTGGTGATTTGGGTGGTCTGGATCTCGCTGCACACCGGCGTGCCGGCCAAGCCCGCCGCCAACGTGGCCAAGCTGGCCACGGGCTTCGAGCCGAGCTTCTCCGCAACCGCCTTCGCCCTGGCCCTGGCCGGCACGCTGGCCTGGGCAGCCCTCGTACGCTGGCGCGTCGGCCGGCACCGCGCCGCCCTCTGGAAAAGTCTGGTGCTGCCCGCTGGGGGCGCCGCCCTGTGCTGGCTGCTGCTCATGACCCTGTGGCTGCCCGTGCTCGATTACGCCCGCAGCTACGCCTCGGTGGTGGGGACGGTGCAGCGCGCCATCCGCCAGCAGGATCCGGCACCCGCCTGTGTGCAAGTGCACGACCTCACGCGCAGCCAGCTGGTCGCGCTGCGCTATCACGGCGGCCTGACCCTGCGCCGCGCGGACCCGCAGGCGCCCGCCTGCCCTTGGCTGATCGCCAGCGCGGATCCGACCGCGGCCAGCGGTCTTGCCCCGCAGGGCTGGCAGCTGGTCACCACCGCTCGGCGCCCCACCGATCCGCGCGACAACCTACGCCTGTACCGGGCGGTGCGCTGATGCGCGAGCTGCCGCTGCTCGCCCGGCACGCCGGCACGGTGTTCGCGGGCCAGATCGCGGTGATGGCCTTCGGGATCACCGACACGATGGTGGCGGCACGCTACTCCGCTGAGGCGCTGGCAGCCCTGTCGGTGGGCGCGGCCACCTACATCAGCATCTTCGTTGCCCTGCTGGGCGTGCTCTCGGCCCAGCTGCCGATCTGGTCCGAGATGCGCGGCGCAGGCCGGCCGATCGAGCTCGGACGGTCGGTGCGGCAGAGCCTGTACCTCGCCGCCCTCGTGAGCGCCACCGGCATGGGGGTGCTGCTGTGGCCCGCCCCGCTGCTGGACTGGACCGGCGTGCCCGCCGCCCTGCGCAGCGAGGTGGAGCATTACCTCGCCATCCTTGCGCTGGCCCTGCCGCCCGCGCTGCTGTTTCGCCTCTACAGCACACTCAATCAGAGCCTGGGCAAACCACTGCTGGTCACCTGGATCCAGATCGGCTCGCTGGGTCTGAAGATTCCGCTGTCCCTGTGGTTCGTCTTCGGCGGCGCGGGCCTGCCGCCCCAGGGCCTGGCCGGCTGCGCCCTGGCCACCCTGGTGGTGAACTGGGCGATGCTGGCCATCGCGGTGCTGATGCTGCGCACACAGGACTTGTATGCCCCCTACCGCCTCTGGCAGCGGCTCGAGCGGCCGCACGGCCCCACCCTGCGCGGCTTCGCCCGACTGGGAATTCCGACTGGCCTGGCGGTCATGGTCGAAGTGACCTCCTTCACCCTGATGGCCCTCTTCATCGCGCGCCAGGGCACGGCGGCGGCCGCCAGCCATCAGGTGGCCTCCACCCTCGCCGCCAGCCTGTACATGCTGCCTCTGGCCCTGGGGATCGCCACCAGCGCCCGCGTGAGCTACTGGCTGGGGGCGCAGCAGCTGGCCCGAGCTCGTGCAGTACTGCGCCTGGGCCTGAAGCTCACGCTGGGTCTGTCCCTGGCCTGTGCGCTGGCGGTCTGGCTGCTACACCAACCCTTGGCGCGCCTGTTCGCCGGCGACAACCCTCCGGTGGTGGCCCTGGCCGCGGCGCTGCTGCCCTGGGTCGCCCTGTACCACGTGGTGGACGCGTTGCAGGCGGTGTGCGTGTTCATCCTGCGCAGCTACGGGATCGCCACCGCCTCGCTGGTGACCTATGGCGTGCTGCTGTGGGGCGTGGGCCTGGGCGGTGGCTACCTGCTCGCGTATGGCGGCTTGGCGGGCGTGGCGCCCATGCAGTCGCCATCGGCCTTCTGGATCGCGGGAACGCTCGCCCTCGCGCTCACCGCAGCAGCCTTTCTCACGCTTCTGTGGCGGGCGTCGCGGAGCTACCGGGCTGGGACCTGACACGGCCGGCGGGCAGGCGCAGGGTGAAGGTGGAGCCCACCCCCACCGTGCTCTCGATGCGCAGCTCTCCGCCGTGCCGCTGGGTCACGTGCTTGACGATGGCCAGGCCCAGACCGGTCCCGCCCGTCTCGCGCGAGCGGCTGCGGTCCACGCGGTAAAACCGTTCAGTCAACCGCGGCAGGTGCTCTGGCGCGATGCCTTCGCCAGTGTCACGCACGCTGAACTCGGCGCCACCCTCGGGCAACGCCCGCCAGCGCACCTGTACCTGCCCCTGGACGGGCGTGTAGCGGATCGCGTTGGCCACCAGGTTGGACATGGCGCTGCTCCACTCGGGCGCTTCCACCGCAACCTCCAGGCCGGTGTCGACCTCGAAGTGCAGGTCCTGCGCCTTGCGCAGGGCCGCCGCCAAGCCGCGGGCCTCCTGCTCGCAAACCGATAGGAGGCCCTGGGCGGAGGTCCACTCCTGCCCACGCGGCAGGGGACTGCCCTCCAGGCGCGAGAGGGTCAGCAGGTCACTGACCAGGGCCTGCATGCGGTGGGCCTGAGTCGCCATCAGCCCCAGGTAACGCGCGCGCTCGTCCTCGTCCAGCCGCAGGTTCTGCAGGGTCTCCACGAATCCCGACATCACGGTCAGCGGCGTGCGGATCTCGTGCGAGACGTTGGCCACGAAGTCGCGCCGCATGGCTTCGGCCTGTTCCACCAGGGTGACGTCCCGGGACAGCAGCAGTCGCCGGCCCTCGCCGTATGCATGCAGACGCACCGAGACCCGTCGCGGCGTCGCCGCGGTGCTACCGCGCCCGGCAATCACAACCTCTTGCGAATCGTCCCCCGACTGCACATAGGCCACAAAGGCTGGATCCCGCACCAGGTTCACCACCCGCTGCATGGCATCACGCTGGGGATCGAAGCCCAGGTGGTCGGCCGAGGTCTGGTTGCACCACTCGATACGACCCTCGGCGTCCAGCAAGGTCACGCCGTTGGGCGAGGCCTGGATGGCGGACAGGAACTCCTCCAGGCGCGCCTGGGCCTGCACGGTGCGCTGCTCGCTGGCGCGCAGCGCGCGGCGGGCGCGGTCGGCGATCTCGCCCCACAGGCCGTTCATGACCGGAAACGGCGCATCGTCTTGCCCCGAATCCAGTCGCCGCAGCCAGCGCTCCAGCCGCCGCGCCCGGGCCAAGTCGATCAGGAACAGGCAGACGGCCGCCGCGAGAGCCCCCACCGTCGCACCCCATGTCGGCGCGACGACGGCGCCCAGCGCCGCTCCCACCAGGAGCAGCAGGACGAGGGTGAAAAGGCGAAACAGCACGGAGACGCTAGTGGGCGGCGACGCTCAGGCGGCGGCCGCGGGGGTTGCAGGGCGAGCGGTCAGGCGATAGCCCGCACCGCGCACAGTCTCGAGCAGCGCACCGCCCGGACCCAACGCCTCACGCAGACGCTTGACGTGGACATCTACCGTGCGTTCCTCGATGAAGACATGGTCGCCCCAGACCTTGTCCAGCAACTGGGCGCGACTGTGCACCCGCTCGGGATGGTGCATCAGGTAATTGAGCAACTTGAACTCGGTGGGTCCCAGGCGCACCGGCTGGCCGTCCCAGGTCACGCGGTAGGCCGCCGCATCGAGCACGAGCGGTCCCACGGTGACGCTGTCGCTGGCTTGCTCGGGGGCTCGCCGGCGCAGCACCGCGCGGATGCGGGCCAGCAACTCCTGGGTGGAGAAGGGCTTGGTGATGTAGTCGTCCGCCCCCGAATCCAGACCGGCTACCTTGTCCGGTTCGTCGCCGCGGGCGGTGATCATGAGGATGGGGATGGCCTTGGTGCGCGGGTCGGCGCGCCAGCGGCGCGCCAGGGCCAGTCCGCTCTGGCCAGGCAGCATCCAATCGAGCAGGATCGCGTCGGGCAGCACTGCGTCGATCTCGAGTTGAGCGCCCGCACCGTCTTCAGCCCAGACCGGCGTAAAGCCGTTGTGGCGCAGGTTCACGGCCACCAGTTCGGCGATATCGGGTTCGTCTTCGACGATCAGGATGCGGGGCTTTCTCATCTCGCAGCAGACAGGCGCATACCGGGGACTACTTCAGAACCGACTCAATCTGCTGCGGCGAGGCGTGACGCACGTCGGCGCCCTTGACGATGTAGATGATGAATTCGGCGATGTTCTTGGCATGGTCGCCGATGCGCTCCACCGCCTTGGCCAGGAACAGCAGGTCCAGGCTGGCCGAGATGGTGCGCGGGTCTTCCATCATGTAGGTCACCAGCTTGCGCACGAACCCACCAAATTCCTCGTCGATCAAATCGTCTTCCTTGAGGATGGAAGCGGCCGCTGCGGTGTCCAGGCGCGCGAAGGCGTCCAATGCCTTGCGCAGCAGGCCTGCGGCCAGGTCGGCGGCCACGCGCAGGTCGGTGGTGGGCAGCGAACGCGCGGTGCCGCTGTCAATAATGGACTTGACCATGCGGGCGATCTTGTTCGCCTCGTCGCCCACACGTTCGAGGTTGGCAGTGGTCTTGGAGATGGCGATCAGCAGGCGCAGGTCGCGCGCGGTCGGCTGGCGCCGTCCGATGATGGACGAGAGGTCGCGGTCGATCTCCACTTCCATCGCGTTCACACGCGCCTCGGTCTCCATCACCTGCGTCGCGGCCTCCACGCTGAAATGGGACAGCGCGTAGATCGCCTGGTGGATCTGCGATTCGACCAGCCCCCCGAGCTCCATCACGCGGGAGGACACGGCATTGAGTTCGCTGTCGAACTGGGCGGAAAGGTGCTTGTCGGGCATGGGGGGCTCCCTGGAACGATCAGCCGAAGCGGCCGGTGATGTAGTCCTCAGTCTCCTGGCGCTTGGGCTTGAAGAAGATCTGCTCGGTCTCGCCCACTTCCACCAGGTCGCCCAGGTACATGTAGGCGGTGTAGTCGCTGCAGCGGGCGGCCTGCTGCATGTTGTGGGTGACGATGGCGATGGTGTAGTCGCTCTTGAGTTCGTGAACCAACTCCTCGATCTTGCCCGTGGAGATCGGGTCGAGCGCCGAGGTGGGCTCGTCCAGCAGCAGCACGGAAGGCTTCACGGCCACGCTGCGGGCGATGCACAGGCGCTGCTGCTGGCCGCCAGACAGCGACAGGCCGCTTTGCCCCAGCTTGTCCTTGACTTCCTTCCACAGCGCGGCCTTGGTCAGCGCCCACTCCACGCGGTCGTCCATCTCGCTGCGCGACAGGGTCTCGTAGAGCTTCACCCCGAAGGCGATGTTGTCGTAGATCGACATCGGAAACGGCGTGGGCTTCTGGAACACCATGCCGATGCGCGCGCGCAACAAGTTCAGGTCCTGACCGTCGTCGAGGATGTTGTCACCATAGAAGTTGATCTGACCTTCGGCCCGCTGCCCAGGGTAGAGGCTGTACATGCGGTTGAAAGTGCGCAGCAAGGTGGACTTGCCGCAGCCCGACGGGCCGATGAAGGCGGTGACCCGCTTCTCGGCGATGTCCAGGTCGATGTTCTTCAGGCCCTGAAACTTGCCGTAAAAGAAGTTCAGCTTGCGCACCTCCAGCGCGTTGCGCGTGGAGGCTTGGGTGTCGTTGATGACGGCTTGCATGGAATGGCTCGCTGGGTCGGTGGGGTCTGTGGCGGTGCCTGGGGCCGTCAAGAGGTGGTGCGGTCGCGGAAGAACACACGCGCCACGATGTTGATGACCAGCACGGCCAGGGTGATGAGCAGGGCGCCCGCCCAGGCCAGCCGGATCCAGTTGTCGTACGGGCTCATCGCAAACTGGAAGATCACCACCGGCAGGTTGGCCATGGGCTTGCTCATGTCGGCGTTGAAGAACTGGTTGTTGAGCGCCGTGAACAGCAGCGGCGCCGTCTCGCCACTGATGCGTGCCACGGCCAGCAGCAAGCCCGTGATGACCCCGCTGCGGGCCGCGCGCAGGGTGACCATGGTGGCCACCTTCCAGCGCGGCGCGCCCAGGGCAAAGGCGGCCTCGCGCAAGCTGCCCGGCACCAGGCGCAGCATGTTCTCGGTGGTGCGCACCACCACCGGCACGGCAATCAGCGACAGCGCCAGGCTGCCTGCGTAGCCAGAGAAGTGGCCCACGGTGGCCACCGCGATCGCGTAGACGAAAAGGCCCAGCACGATGGACGGGGCCGAC